>JAZDLZ010000417.1:0-10533 GCA_043801535.1 Pseudomonadota bacterium | reverse complement strand
ACCGAGAACGGCCTGCGCTCCCTCGGGTGCCTTGTCATGTCCATCCGACCGAGACACGTCCACGTCGGGTATCGCTGACGCTCTGGTTTCGCCGCCATCGACGGGGGACCAACGAGCAACGATCACACCCTTCTCGGGGCTTTTGCTTTACAGTTCGTAATCGTAATCGTAATCGTGCTCGTGCTCGTGCTCGTGCTCGTGCTCGTGCTCGTGCTCGTGCTCGTGCTCGTGCTCGTGCTCGTGCTCGTGCTCGAAAATACTGCGCTTTCATCCCGGCCAAGGGCAGTATTCTTGAGTCTGGACTGTGGTGGCTTGTCGGGACGACTGCTATTCTGGCCAACGAACGAACAAACGAACCAAAGGAGGGCACATGGGTGAGCTATCGACGCAGCTACTGTCGCAGCTACTGTCGCAGATGGGTATCAAGAACGTGGCGGGGGTCTACCGCAATCTGTCCACGCCGGCACTCTACGAGGAGGCGATTAGACGACGCGAGGCATCGGTAGCTCACCTCGGTCCGCTGGTCGTGCGCACGGGGCTCTACACTGGGCGCTCGGCCGAGGACAAGTTCGTGGTGAGAGAGCCGAGTAGCGAGCACAAGATCTGGTGGAGCGCTCACAATCGTCCGATCGAGCCGGAAAAATTCGTTGCCCTCAAGCGACGCCTCCAGGCCTACCTGCAAGGGCGGGACGTGTTCGTGCAGGACTGCTATGCCGGGGCTGATCCGGAGCACCGGCTGCGCATCAGGGTTGTTACCGAGACTGCGTGGCACTCCATGTTTGCCCGCAACATGCTCCTGCGCGAGCTCGATCCCGCGGTGCTCGAGCGCTTCGAGCCGCAGTTCACCGTCCTGCACTGTCCGAATTTCCAGGCGATCCCGGAGATCGACGGAACCAGGAGCGAGACTTTCATCGCCGTCAATTTCGCCGAGAGGTTGGTGATTATCGGAGGCACCAGCTATGCCGGCGAGATCAAGAAGTCGGTCTTCACGGTGATGAACTATCTTCTCCCCGAGAAGAAAGTGCTGCCAATGCACTGCTCGGCGAACGTCGGGCCGGCAGGCGACGCGGCGATCTTCTTTGGCTTGTCCGGTACTGGAAAGACGACGCTGTCGGCGGATCAGGAGCGACTCCTCATCGGCGACGACGAGCACGGCTGGAGCGAGCGCGGGGTGTTCAATTTCGAGGGTGGCTGCTATGCCAAGGTCATCAGGCTCGATCCCGAGGCGGAGCCGGAGATCCACGAGACGACCAGGCAGTTCGGCACGATTCTCGAGAACGTGGCGATGGATCCCCACACCCGCCGGCTCGATCTCGACGATGGTGCGCTCACCGAGAACACGCGAGCAGCCTATCCGATCACCCACCTGCCCCGAGTGATACGCAGTGGGATGAGCGGACATCCCAAGAACGTGGTCATGCTCACCGCCGACGCGTTCGGTGTTCTGCCACCCATTGCCCGCTTGACCAGAGAGCAGGCGATGTACCACTTCCTGGCTGGCTACACTGCCAAGGTGGCTGGCACCGAGCGCGGGATCAAGGAACCGAAGGCGACGTTTTCGCCGCTGTTCGGTGCTCCGTTCATGGCCCTGCACCCGACCGTGTACGCCGACCTCTTCGGCGAGTACCTGGACCGCAGCGGTGCCAAGGCGTGGCTGGTGAACACCGGTTGGACAGGCGGTCCCCACGGAGTCGGGCATCGCATCAGCATCGCCTACTCGCGGGCAGTCGTCCGGGCTGCGCTCGCCGGCGCGCTGGACAAGGTCGAGCACGTGCTCCATCCGGTCTTCGGATTCGGAGTACCGGTGAGCTGCCAAGGAGTGCCGGCCGAAGTGCTCGATCCGCGCCGCAGTTGGGCAGCGGGCAAGGAAGCGCACGCTGGAAGCGCCACCGATCATGCCACCGATCATGCCACCGAGCGCCGGGTGAGCGCCGAGGAGTACGATGTCAAGGCCCGCGAGCTGGGCCAGCGCTTCGTCGAGAACTTCCGCCAATACTCCGAGGTTGCCAGCGCGGCGATTCTCGCTGGCGGACCGTCGATTCGCTGATCCGCGCGCTCCCCGAGCCGGACTCCAAGGCGGCGCAGCCGCCAAACGAGGCGGTCGCTGCCAATAGAATAGAACCAGGATCACCATGTACCGAACAGCTCTTCTCCTCGCGTCGATTACCTGTCTCGCGGGCGCCTGTGCTGGGCCGCAGCAGACGCTGAAGCTGCGGCGACTCTCGGATGGCGAGCTCGCTGCTCTCCGCAGCGTCGAGAGAAACGACGAGGATCCCGTTACCAGTAGTCACGCGGAACGAGATCGGCTAGTCCGACTGGCAGAGCTCCAGGCGCGTCTGGGGAACAGGGACGAGGCGATCGGCGCCGCGCGCGCTCTGCTGGCGTTCGCGAGACGAGAGGAGGCGCTGGCCAGAGCTTCGGCGATTGCGGTTGCCAAGGAGGACGAGGCGGAACGCAGTCACGCCGTCGCGATCGAGGTGGTGTTAAGGCTTGCCAACGAGCTCGAGGCGCCCGGACTGGTGATCGAGGCGTTTGCCAAGCCGCCGGAGCGCGCTGATCAGCATGCCGAGGTCTACGCGCGGGCAGCGCTGGCGAGCCACATCGCCCCCGACGACTACGAGCGAGTCGAGGCTCTGCTTGCCGACGATCGTGCCGCTCGCGCCGAGCTCGAGATGGCGGTGTGGCGTGCTCCCGAAGGCAAGGGTTTGCCGTTGTCCGAGCTGGAGCAGCTCGGACCGCGATACGCGGAGCTGCTTCACCGCCGGCTCGAGCGAGCCTGGAGCGAAGGCAAGATGCCCGAGCTGGGAGCGATTGCGGAGTCGCTGCTGCGAGTCGATCCGCTCGATGTCTGGGCTCGGCTGGCATTGCTCGTCCTCGACGATCTACGAACGGGCAGGCTAGCGGACGACCTATTCGACTGGAAGGAGGTCGTTCCTGACGGCTACGACACGTCGGCGATCCTGGCCAAGCTCGAGCTCCTGCGCGAGAACAGCGATTCGTTGGGACTGGGTCTCCTGCTGGCCATGCACTACCTGGAAGCGAAGCTGGTCGGCGATGCCGAAGTCCTGGTTGCATCGCAAGAAGAGCAAGCGAAAGCCATGAATGCCATGAATGCCGTCGAGACCTGGGCAGAGGTGCGCGCCCTGATCGCGCTCGCGGCCGGCAACGCCGAGAGCTACGAGGAGTGGGCAAGAGCAAGCAAGTCGGAGTCGTCGGCGTTTCTGGTATGCCTCGAGGCCCAGGCAGGGGGTGACGAAACGCCGCCGCGCCTGAGCGAGCTGGCGGCGAGAGCCGGGCGGCGATTGTTCGAGCGAGGGTTTGGCTGTTCGGCGAAATGGCGAATCGCGACCGACGTTGCCGCCAATCCGCGGTCTCCTCTGGCCGTCCGCCAGAAAGCAATCGAGCTCCTGCACCGGTGGGATTGGTACCTCGGCGAAGTGGCGCGAGGCTGCATCGAGCAGCGTCTGGAGCGCGGCAAGTGCAAAGAGAGGATGGAGGCGGCAGAAGAGCTTGGTGGCGGCGAGGTTGAAAGCGACGCCATTGTCGGGCTTCTCACCAAGGTGGGGGACTTCGAGGCGCTCCCGGGCGAGTGGTTGTGGCCAGTGCTGGATCTCGAAGCGGCGGAGTTGCTCGAGCTCGAGTCGTTTCTGCGATCCTTCGAGGGAACCAGATTGTCCGCTACCGAGCCCTATCGCCTGGCATGGTTGCTTCTGCAGTTGGCTCGAGACAACCGGGACGTGCTTGCCGCAAAGCTTGCCGGCAATGCGGATACCGATCACTGGGAAAGGATCTGGCTGACCCTGGCGGTGGCCGACCTGGCGGCGAAGAGGATCACCGCCAAGGACGCGGTCTCCATTTCCCCGCCCATGCCGATTGACTGGCACAGCGCAGCCTTGACCGAAACGGAGGAGCTGTCCGACGAGGATGCCGCGAGCCTCGAGGAGCAGGCGCCAGCAGGATCGGAGCTGGCAGCATGGTGGCGAACGCTCGTGTTCGAGCGGAGGGGTGACCATGCGCGGGCGCTCGACGCGCTCGAGCCGCTGTTGCAGCGGCCAGGCAGCGCCGATCTCGTCGGGCTGTGGGCTGTCGCGGCGCGATTGGCGATCCGCCTTGGCGACGAGAATCTCGCCATTCAGGCGCTCACCACCGTGCAGGCTCGGGCTCCGGGAAGTCGAATGCTGCGTTGGCTCGCCTTCTGCGCGGCGGCGGCGGCGGCGGCGGAAGCAGCGGCGACGCAGGAAGAGGAGCCGACGTCGCTGGCCACGCTGTTCGGGCAGCTCGGGTTTCCCTTGGTAGACGACAAGAAACGCGATGCGGCCGTGCTCGCGGCGATGTTCGTGGACGAAGGTGATTCGTCGCTGCTCGTGAGCATGCTGCTGGAACAGGTGCTCGACGGGTACCCTGGCCGCGCCGGAGCAGATCGGGTGCGGGAGCTGCTCGGCTCGATGGGCGATCTCGCCGGCGATCTTGCCGCGCTCGAGGATCTCATCGACGATGGCACGGTCACCGACAGCGAAACTGGTCGGCTATGGCTGGCCGCGCTGCAGAATGACGAGGCAGCCTGGAAGCTAGGGTTTGGCGCGACCCGGCACAAGTCGACCTTGCACGGCGCGCTCCGCCATGCCGAATCGAGGCTGGCCGAGTGCGAGACAGCCGAGGAAGCCGGAAAGATCGCCCGCGCCGCAGTACATCGCTACTTGTTGCCCGAACGGCTGCCTGACGATTGGAGCACTTACTCGCGGTATCTCCGGTTCAGCGCTGCCTGGATGCTGATTCTCGCCGGCGAAAGCGCGGCAGCAGCGAGGGAGGCGGACGATTCGGCAGCGCCGCTGCTCATCCAGCTCGCCGCCCGCGCCAGGGCACAGCGGGAGCTCGACGACCGTCAAGCCTTTGTCCTGTGGAAGCGCTATGGTTCGCGCGCGGAAGGTGAGGAGAACAACGACGATGTCGTCGCTGTTGCCCGAGAGCTGGCCAGCTCCAGCCACGGTGGAAGCGACGCCGACGCCGGGGGCGGGGGCGGTGCCGGTGGAAGTAGCGGTAGCGGTGGAAGTGTCATCAGTAGTAGTCGTGGCGCGCGAGCTCGCCTGGCATGCCAGCTTCTATACGAGCTCGAGAAGCTCGACGAAGCCATCCCGGCCTGCCTGCAAGCGTGGCAGGAGCCAGAGTCGATAGACGAGCATCTGGCGGTCGCGATCAGCTATCTTGTCGTCGAACGCGAGGAAGAAGTAACGGGCCGTGGTTTCGACGTGGGTCGCTTCTTTGCCGTGGCGCGCGCTCGGCTATTGGCAACGTCGTCTGGAACATGGCTACACAACCAGTCGCTCTGGCTCATGAAGGAGGAGCGAGAGCGCGAAGCAGCGGATGCCGAGCACGAGGCTTGTGCCCTCGGCCTGGATAGTTGCGGCAAGGTGGACGAGCCGTTGCGCTATTTGCGGTACTGGCCCACCATCTTCAGGCGAGCCAACGCCGCCCAGTACGATCGCCCGTTTGTCCGCAATTCCTACCTGGCGTCGTTCGCGCTGGGCGCGGGCAACTACCAAGAGGCGCTGGCCTACAGTGCGGCTGCCTCGAGGTGGCGGGGAAAGAGCCCGGAGCGAGAGGTTCTCGAGCTCTTCCTGTCCGGGAAGGGGATTCTCGAGCTCGCTGGAGCGGATCTGCGCAACGAGACGCTGGACACGGCCGGGCTAACGCGCCTGATGGAGCTTGCTCGCGAGGAAGGGACAGCGCTTGCCGCGATGCGCGAAATCGACGCACGCTACCCCGATTCGGTGCTCGTTGACGTCATGCTCTCCGAGAAAATGACCGAGACGGGCGGGTACGGCGAGGCAATCGCGATTCTGCGCAAGCACAGTCGACAATTCGGCGGCAACTACTGCGTCGCTGTCGATTTCTTGCGGCTGTTGATCCTGCAGGGCGCGTACTCCGAGGCTCGGAATGTTCTGGCGCTGGCACGGAAGAGCAACCCGGAGGCAGAATACCTCGACGAGATTCGTATCCCTGAAGGTCCGGACGGTGCGATGGCCGCGGTCTCGCCGGTGGTGCTCAGCCAAGGTAGCTATGCCGAGAAGTTGAGCGCGGTTTCTCTCGATCAGCTTGCCAGCCTCCGCCCTGGTCGCATGGTGGATGTCGAGAACGCGATAGAGGCTTTTTTCCCGGGGCAGTGGACGATCGCCGACACCATGACAGTCGCGGGCCCTGCCGGAGCCAAGCTGATGGTGAAGGTCATGCCGCGAATGACGGGGTGCGAGGGAGCCGAGTGTATCGATCTGGTGATTCCCGTATGGGAACGGTTCAATCTTCGTCCTCTCTGGAAGGGACCAGTCTTGCTCGGAGCTGGCGATGGCTATGACGTCATGATGACCGGCCCGGCCGCTCAACTGATGGCAATCACCATGCTGCCGATTGGTCGCCGAGTTTTCGTTCTCGGCTACATGGCGCCGTCCGCTGCCTTCGAGGCGAACCTGCCAGCCTGGCGCCTGCTCCGGGACTCGTTCCGACCGCTCGACTCGGTACTGCCGCCAGCCAGTGCCGAGGCACTCCGCAATAGTGCTGGCAGCAATGTTGGAAACGATGCTGGTGGCGGCGACTCTGCCGGCGCTAGTGGAAAGCTGACAGCATTCCTGCGGCTCACTGCTCGGTACCGGACCGCCGAGAACGCTCCCATCTCTGCCAGAGAGTCTCGTAGCTGTCCGCTGCGGAGCGAGCTGGCAGGACTGAAGAGCGCGACGGAGCGTTCTGCTCTGCTCGTTGACGCGTTTCTCTCCGCCAGGAGCGCGAGCCGCCGGCTCGGCATCACTGCCTGCGCGCAACCGTCGGATCAGGAGGCAGCTCACCTGGCGCTACCCGCAGTGCTCGATCCGGATCCGGATATCCACTTGTATGGAGGCAAGGTGGCCAAGGCCTTCCCTGCCGAGACGCTGGCCGATGCCCAGGCTGCCCTCGTCGGAGCAGCAGAAGCGCCACGGCCACAGGAGAACGAGCAGCGCCAGAAAGCTCCTCCGTATGGTGTCGTGCAAGTGGCCCAGGCCTTGCCTCTCGAGGAACGGGCAATCCTGGTAGGACAGCTGGTGAGTAGCAAGAGCGCTGCCGAACGATCGCTCGGGCTGGCTACTGCATTCTTTATTCCCGGGGCAGTGGATCGCCAGATCCTGCGCCGCCAGGTAGAGATCGGGCTTCCTCATTCGGCGCAATTGGCGGCTGATGTGCTCGCCATGGCTCCCGGCGAGCAAGACGTCGCGATCGCGCGGGTCCGACTCGACGCGATCAAGACGCCGCTCGGCAAGGCCGACCGTGCCCTGGCTACGTCACTGGCACACCTCGTCGCGAAAAAGGTCGATTCCGTCGACACCGGTCGTCTGGCCAAGATTGCGGCGCTGGTTCGCGACGGGTCGCCACCGACCGAATCCCAGGACGCCGAGAAGACGGCCCAGGCTATTGCCAAGCTTGCAAGAATCCACGGCCGCGCCTTGCTGCTTCGCCAGGGACAAGCAAGACCCGATGCCAAGTTGGAGCCTCTCGATCAAATGGCAGCCTCCTGGCTGGCGCCCGCCGAAGAACAGGAGCAATCCGACGGTGTGAGCGCGAACGCGAACGCGAGCACGAGCGCGAGTGGCGGTGGCGGTGGCGGTGGTGATGGCGGTAGTGATGGCGGTAGCGGCAGCGGTAGCGGCAGCGGCAGTGGCAGCGGCAGTGGCAGTCGACGTGGAAGCAAGCCGCGAGTGTTCAAGGCGCGTTCCGTCAAGGAGCTTGCCAAGGAGCCGCTGGCCAGCTTCCTTGCTGGTGAACGGTGGAGCTATGCCCGCATCGGCAACCCAGCTCAGTTTCTGGCCGGTGTCAACGATCTCTACCGGAGGCTCGACGGAGGAAACAGTGCCAGCACGTACATGTTGCGATTGTTTCTGCGGAGGATGGCCGACCAATACGGAAGCAAGACCCTCGCCACCGATGGAGTGTTGGATCTCGGTCAGCCGCTCGAGTGCGCCTATCCCGCCGAATTCAACCACGAGCACGTTTGTGTCGGTCGGGTCAAGGACATGACCGGACTTCTGCGGCTCATCGAGGGTGGCGAGCCGCAGACAGCAGCTGGTCTCACCTTGCCCAAGACGGTTGCTCACGGTGTCTTGGGAGTCGCGATTGTCGCCCCCGTTCTTCCAGCGTTGATCCACGACACCGTGTTCGGACAGACGGACGACGATAGCAGGTCAATTGCCGCCGAGCAGGTCAGAAGGCGCATCAGGATCGGCGGCTATCCGCTCTTTCATCACGCGGTCGTGAGAGTCACGGACAAAGGAACGCGGATCGAGTCTAGCTACGTCGCCTTTGCCGGCAACCGAGTGTTCCTGTTCTCCAGCGAGACCATGGCTCGGCAAGTCTTGCGTGCGCAGCCGCCGGGCACACCTACCCTGGCCCAATCCAGGCGCTTCGTGAGCGCGACCAAGGACTGGACCGATAGTGGAGTCGTGCAGTGCTACAGTCGCGACAGGGATTTGAAAAGTGGAGGCGCGGATTCCGGAGCTATCGTCGCTGGCGCCGCAGGTATCACTGCCAGGCTGCACTGGGCTAGCGAGAAGGGCGAGAAAGGCGGGGAGGAAGAAGAAGAAGACGCAGAAGAAGACCTTGCAGGTATCGGCGATCTCATGCGCTCGCTGCCGCCGAATCCAGTGTCTGCCCTCGTGTTCTCGCTGGGAAAGCAGTTCCTCGGTACGCTCGAGCTCGGTTCTGCATCGCTTCCTGTCGCACCTGCCGCTGGTCCCGCGCCGCCCCTGTGGTTGCTTCCCGTCGTCGACAGCATGGCCTTCGGTTGGTACAGCAAGCCGAAGGAGCAGCTATGGGCCAAGTGGATCGGAGTGGTACGGCTCACCAAGACGGTCGGCGAAACCCTGGCCAAACAGGGCATCGTGCTTCCCGGAGCGGAATCGGCTCGAACGGTAGAGCAGAACGGGGTGTCTTTTCTTGGCAAGGGTAATCTCGTCATCCTCGGTGCGCCGCGATCGCTCGTCGAGGAAGCCGCCAATCTGGCTGGCCAGAAGATGACCGACCTCCCTACCCAAGGCGGTCCGGCGCCAGCAAGGCGACAGGTCGGATACGGAGCCTTCGATGGAGCTACCGCGGCCAAGATAGTCGAAGAGCTCGGCGCCTCCACCAAGCTCGAAAACGAGGCCCTGCAGATGACCAAGGTGTTTGCGATCCTCATCAATGCTGCTCGGCGGGCAAGCACGGCGATGTGGCTCGAGCCAGACGGAACGTTCACCTTCGAAGCCAAGCTAGAACCTTCAATCTCTGCCGACGGGACGGCCGATCTCGAGCTGATCGACCGCGCCCTCGCCGATTCCCGCCTGCGGAATGCCATCGGCCTTCCCCGGACCATTGCCAGCGACGAGTTGCTGCAACCACTGCGGGTCGTCGTGCAGATCGACGACGCGAGCGGCTTTGCTGCTCGAGCATTCCACGCCTCTCCACGCCAGGAGGTTCGCGTCGAAGCCCCCGATCGGTTGGTGCTCGTGGTAAGGCCAGGTGTTGCGGGTCGAGTCACACCCGCTCCCCTTTCCGACGAGGAGAGGAAGAGTTTCCTGGCCGCCAAGGGATCCATAATCGTCGACGCGCCTGCTATCCGCGACCTGGCCAAGAAGCTAGTACCCGCCGGCACGACTCCCGACGACGCTGCCCGGCGAATAGTTGCCTGGGTCAAGCGCAAGATCCGCTACGAGGTGAATCACGCGACCTTTGACGCCCTGGCAACGCTCGAGGCTGGGCGGGGCGATTGCACCGAGCTCAGCACCCTGGCAGCCTCCTTGCTGCGGGCAGCGGGCATCCCGGCCGACCTTCGCTACGGAGTCATGGCCGACGAGGCGAACGCAGTCGCCCACGCCTGGCTCGCCTATCACGACGGAGTGGGCTGGCACGAGATCAACCCAGTCAACGGAACGATCACCGTCACCTCCGGTCACTGGGAGTTATCGATCATCGAGCTCACCTCGCACCTTTCGCTGGGCAAGCTCGAGATACTCGAGATCGAGTCTCTCGATGACGACTAGCGCACTGATCGGTGCTCTAGCCCGTCCTACTCGGTCCGGGGCGCAGCCTCCGGTGCCAAGTACCCTTTGTTTACCGCTTCCCTCACTGCTGTTTGGGCAACTCCCCACAGCTTCGCCGAGACCTGGGCCATCCCGGCGTTGCGAGCGAGCACCATATCCGCAGTCGTACCGTGCTCGCGCCACGAGCGACCCTCGGTGGCAAGGTTGAGCAGAATCGGGATGAGCCGGTCGATGGCACTGGCAAAGGCTGCCTCGGGAGTACGGCCAGCTTCGAATTCCTCCCACAGCGACCGCATCTCCGTTGCCTGGTCCGGCGGCAGCATGGAGAACAGGCGGTCGGCCGCCCGCCTTTCCCGCTCCGGTTTGTCCTTGGCCGCCTCGGCGTCGTAGACGTACGAGTCGCCAGCCTCGATTTCCACGATATCGTGAACGAGTGCCATGGCCGCTGCCCGCAGCTTGTCTACCTGCCGATCGGCATGCTCGGCCAGGAGCAGAGCCA
>JAZDLZ010000368.1:0-4251 GCA_043801535.1 Pseudomonadota bacterium | reverse complement strand
TTCGTCTTCATTTCTGTCATCACTCGCACTCTACCGCAGCCAAACAATCAAGACTTTCCCCGACTGAAGAAACCAGGAGGCGCTCACGGCATCACGCGATGCGTCCTTGGCCACGGTACGTCCATCCCGAGCCAACGGGATGGATCGTATGCAGAGAGGCATCGGCTGCTCGCCCAGGAAGAACGTACACTTTCGCCGAACTCAGCCGGCCCGGCTCCGCTTTCAGCCGGTGTCCCTGTCGGCTTCGCTTCTTGCGAGGTCGTCCTGGGCGGCCAGTGTCTGGGATTGCCTCGACCCCGCCTCAGGTACCGTCTCCTCGCCGACCTGGAGCGCCGCTACCTCGAGACCGGTTAGCCTTCCTGCGGGTCGTTGGAAAAAAGCGGGCTTTGAGTAGTACAGGGCAGCGGGCTATCGCGATGCCCTCTCGAAGGCTCCCGGGCTGGTGCAACAGCGATAGCCAATGCGCGGGCTGGCAACGGGGAGCGTCGCCTTCTTTTCTTCCCGGGAACAGCGCGCATCGGCACCGTCGCCCGCGGATCCTCCTCTGGCAATACCCTCCTCGACCCATTCGGCTGCGTTGCCCACCATGTCCTCGGCACCGACCGCGGAAACGCACTCGGGAAACGACCCAGCCCGTGAGAGTGTTCCACGCACTGGCTTGGTTCCGCACCGATTGGGGAGATACGCGTCGCCATAGGGATAGCTGGCACCTCTTGGCCCCCGGCAAGCGCGTTCCCACTCGCTGCCAGTGCAAAGCCGCTTGCCATGTGCCCGACACTGGCGCATTGCCTCTTCGAGGGTGACGTTGCTAACCGGAATGAATCCCTGACCTGGTGCCTCATGGGTGTCGACACAGAATGCGGAGGGTCCGCCGACGAATCGCATTCCTTGCGGACAGGGCTCGAGCCTGTCAGCCACTACCTGTACGCGGATCCGCTCGACTGGCCCGCTTTGAGATCGCCTGGCAGCAGTATTCGGCGCTCGGGACAAAGGCGGCTGCCGTGAGCTCCTCGTTCGGACACTCGGATACAACACCAAGACCAAGTAGACAACGCTCGCCACCGCCAGCAATGCCGCCGCCACCACACACACTCGCAGAACGCGCGAGGGTCTCGTCTCCGATCCCGCGCCGCCGCCCATTGCCATTGCCTGCTCGCTTTCGGCAGGACCTGGTGTCGCGATGGAGCACCAGTCGCCATCCGCCGGACGTTCGGCTTCCGCTTCGCTCGAACGTTCGTCCTTCCTGTCGCTGTCCTGGATACCTGTTCCGTTCCCACCCCTACTCGCGAGACTGCCAGAGGCGCCAACACAAGGCCGCGGGCGAGCCATCGGCCTGGTCACCACCAGCGCCGGATCCACTGATTCGCGAGTGGCCGGCTCCTCGAGAAGATCCGCGTCATCCAGCGGTTCGACGTCATCGAGCGACCCCAGGCTCTCGGGCGATTCCGAGCCCGCGCGTGGCCCTGCTTGGTCTCGGTCCGAGTCAGCCAGCGCAGTCGGAGAATCGGGAATCGGAGTCGTATCAGGTGACGGTTTGGATCTGTCTGGCGGAGTCAATCGTGTGGTAGCCAGGGCGGAAGGTGGAGTCAGGACCTGATCGACACGAAGTGCCTGGCGCCTTCCCGTACCACGATCGGCCGCTGCCTTTACGGCGGCAAGCTCCACACCCAGGGCTCTGGCAGCTTTCTCCACCAACCCGTTCGCGGTTTCTGGTCTATCCTCTGGATTCTCGGCGAGCGCTCCAGCCAGCACCGTGGCCAGATCCGGACGATCGTTGCCAATGCATTCAATCACGTCCTTGACCGATTCGTCCTCGCCAACAGCTCGCCCGAGTATCAACTCGGCAATCAACATGGCGAGCGAATAGACATCGGATCTCGCGGTCGGAGTCTCCCCCGCACGAACTTCGAATGCCAGGTACCGACGATCGGGCGCGAATATCGTCCTTTGGACGGCAGCGTCGAGTGAACGCCACAAGCCAATGCCAGCAACCTTGGGCAGTCCGTCCACCACCAACACGTCGGCCGGCCGCAGCCAACCATGAATCAGGTTCCCCTCTGCTGCGGTAGCCAGAGCGCTGGCGATTGCCCTCACGGAATCGACAATTTCCTCGGGCGATCCTGCCCGCCCAGCGGCGATACGCTGCTCGAGCGATTCGCCCACCAATGCCTGTAGCGTCAAGTAGCAGCCGCCATCGACTTCGCCCGCATCGAAAATGCGCCGAAGACTGGGGTGCGATATCTTCTTTGCCCGCTGGACGTCGGCAATGAAGGCAGTGCGATTCTCCGGACTGGGAAGCAAGTCCTCGCGTACCAACCACAAGGCAAGCTGCACCTCGATCTCCCGGTCAAGGGCAAGGAAGCCGCGAAAAACAGGTCCTTCCTCGACCATGCTCAGAATCTCGTAGCGATTCGCGAGTATTGTTCCCGGGGAGGTCATGGTCGCTTCTGTTCCGGAGACGAAGAAAATCCAGTCGAGCCAAAGCCGTCCTGACCGCGCTGGGTGTCATCGAGTTGGACCACTACCTCCACCACTGGCTGCGCCACCGGAGCGATGACAAGCTGAGCAATGCGGTCACCACGCTTGATGACCACGGGATCGCTGCCATGGTTGATAAGTATTACTTTCACCTCGCCGCGGTAGTCGGAATCGATTGTCCCCGGCGAGTTGAGGCAGGTGACTCCGCGCCTGGCCGCAAGGCCTGAGCGGGGCCTTATCTGACCTTCGTAGCCGGCGGGGATGGCCACCGCGATACCGGTCGGCACCACTGCCCGGCAACCAGCGCCGAGGACAATCTCGCCGCCGAGCTCGCCATCGGGCAATGCACTCAGATCAAGGCCAGCAGCCCCCTCCGACATGGCAACTGGAACGGCTGCGTCTTTCGCGAGCCTGCATACCTTGAGAGTCGGCCTCACTGACTCTGGCTCTGACTCTGACTCTGGCTTGGGCTCTGGCTTGGGCTCTGGCTTGGGCTTTGATTCTGGCTTTGACTCTGAACACCCTCGGCTGGCTGAAGGAGGGCTTCCTTCCGGGACAGTCTGATTTTCCCTTGCCGATCGATGGCTATCACCTTGACCATGATCTCGTCGCCTTCCTTGATGACATCCTCGACCCGCTTGACTCGTTCGTTTGCCAGCTCGCTGATGTGAACCAGGCCATCTGTGCCTGGCAGGATCTCGACGAAAGCACCGAACTCGGTGATGCGTCTCACCGTACCTTGATACAGGCGGCCAACCTCCGGTTCCTCGGTGAGCCCCCCGGATGATCTCCATTGCCTTCTGAGCAGAGCGCTCCTCTGCCGAAGCGATTGCCACCGATCCATCGTCCTCGACATTGATGACGACGCCGGTCTGTTCCTGAATCGCCCGGATCGTCTTCCCGCCTGGACCGATAATGTCCTTAATCCTGTCGGGCTTCACGTGCAGGGTGTAGATTCGAGGAGCATACGGCGACATGTCGTCGCGCGGGGCAGTAATGGCCTCGGCCATCTTGCCTAGAATGTAGAGCCGGCCATCTTTCGCCTGGGCCAGCGCTGTCTCCATGATTTCCCTGGTGAGACCGGCGATCTTGATGTCCATCTGCAAGGCGGTGATGCCATTGCGCGTGCCGCACACCTTGAAGTCCATGTCGCCGAGATGATCCTCGTCTCCCAGGATGTCGGACAGCACCGCCACCCGGTCGTCTTCTTTCATCAGCCCCATCGCGAGTCCCGCCACCGGCTCAGCGATAGGCACGCCTGCATCCATCAACGAGAGCGTACCCCCGCACACCGTCGCCATCGACGACGAACCGTTGGACTCGAGAATCTCGGAGACGATACGAATGGTGTACGGGAAGTCCTCGTACGATGGAAGCACCTGGACGAGCGCGCGCTCGGCAAGGTGTCCGTGCCCGATCTCGCGGCGCGAAGCGCTTCGGATCGGCTTGGTTTCCCCGGTGGAGAAGGGAGGAAAATTGTAGTGGAGCATGAAGCGCTTGGTGATGTCACCGGCCAAGGCATCGATGCGCTGCATGTCCTGTTGAGTGCCAAGAGTGGTCGTCACCAGAGCCTGGGTCTCGCCCCGAGTGAACAGCGCCGAACCGTGTGTTCTCGGAAGAATCGAGACCTCGGACGTAATCTGACGAATGTCTATCGTCCGCCGGCCGTCGATCCGCCGTCCAGTGTCGAGCGTGAGCAGGCGGGCGTGCCGCTTCTTGAGCGCTTCGAACGCCTCGTCAACGGCCCCCTGCTTTCCCTCGAACGATCCACCC
>JAZDLZ010000353.1:0-5025 GCA_043801535.1 Pseudomonadota bacterium | reverse complement strand
GCCGAGACGGAACGACCGTCGTCTCGGCGGGAGCCGACCGGAAGGTGCGGATCTGGGATGCGCGCACGCTGCTTTCGCGAGGTGAGCTCCAGGCGGAATCCGTTCTCTGGAACGTTCTTGCCAGCTTCGACGGAGCCCTTGTTGCCGTCGCCGCCAGCAACGGTTCGGTGTACGTCTGGGACAGGACTCGATCCTGGCTGCGAGCCGAGCTTCGCGGGCACGAAGGCGAAGTCCGCGGCATCGCGTTTTCCGTTGACGGCCGCGTGCTCTTTTCTGGTGGTGCCGACGGGACGGTGCGCCGCTGGAACCTGGCCACCCATGGTGGCACCATTCTGGGCAGGTTCGACGGTCGCATCGCGCGACTAGCTGTCAGTCCCGATGGGAGGTTTCTGGGGATCCCGGACGATCGCGGCACTGTCCGCCTCTTGAGTCTTGCGACCGGCCAGACGGTGACTGCTCTGCGCGGTCACCGTCGCGGAGTGACCGCGCTCGTTTTCGCTCCCGACAGCGAGCTCGCTGCAAGTTGTGGCTTTGACGGCACGGTCCGTACCTGGCGCGTCGCTTCTGGTCGTCCCTATTGGAGGGCGCCGCTCTTGCTTCGTTCGCCGCCGAGCGTGTTCACTCATCTTGGCTGGTCCCGTCTCGATGGAGCGGACAGGAAAGCAGCGCCGGCGGTCGAATCCTGGCGTAGAGCAGTGGAAGAGCAAGCAAGGATAGCAGCCCAGACTATCGACGACCGGCCTGTCGGCGACCGGTCTGCCAGCAGCAGCGTCGGCGGCAGCGGCAGCGGCGACTCGTTGTGCCTTCTGACCTACGACGACGAGCTTCAGCTCTGGAGCACGTCCGCCGACCGCCTGCTCGCGAGCGTACCCTTGAACAAAGCCACCGCCCCCGGGCCGGCGCCGGCGAAGAGCGAGGACGCCATGACAGGGTGGCCATCGGATGCCAGGACGCACGCGTCACCAGGCGCGTCACCAGGCTCGCCGGCGGGCGAGGATGATGCTCCGAAGCAAGCAGCGGACACGAGCGCCATGCCGGCGCCAGCTTTTGGCGCTGAGAGGTTTTCCGGCCGGACCGCGTACTTCCGCGGGATGATCGAGCGAGCCAATGGCCATTCCAAATCTGCCATGGAGAACTCCACCTTGCCGCAGCTAGCTGCGACCAGACGCGGCTGCCTGGTGCTCGGTTCTGGTCGCGCGTTTCTGCTGAATGGTGGCGCTGCCGCTGCTGATCTGGCCAAGAAAGACAGCCGTGGCGCTGGCCAGGGCGGCTACGCCATACGCGAGCTGACAGGCAAGGCGAGCGCCATTGCTTTCCAGGAAGGTCGCATTCTCGTTGCCACCGGCGATCGAGTGTTGGTGCTCGACGAGAACGGCAACGAGCTGACCAGAGCAGAGGTCGAGCAGGGCGTGAGCGCTCTCGGTCTGGTCGGCGGCGGTCGCTTGCTGGTGGTCGGGTACGACGCCGGTGACCTCGAGCTCTTGCCGATCGTTGCAGACGCTGCCTTGCCGAGATTCAGCTTCGAGGAGAGAGTGCCGGCGGCGGTGGAACGGATCAGCGAGGGTCCGCGCCAGACTATCGTGGTCGGGTACGCGAGTGGCGATCTTGGCATCTGGAGCGTGGAGACTGGCAAGAGGCTGCGCCACTTCAAGCTACACGGTCCGATCGTTCACCTGTTCGTCGACGGAACGACTCGTCGCCTGTACGCAGCCACCGAAGTGGGCGATTTCCAGTCGATTGACTTGACCTCGCTCTATCAAGACTACTGTGAGCTGCTTGGCGATATCTGGAAAACCGTGCCGGTAGTATGGCAGGCAGGCATGCCAGCGCTCGTCTTGCCACCGGCTGGGCATCGCTGCATAGTCGAAAGGGCGCATTGATTCGGACGGGATCAGAGGTAGGGAGCGATGACTACTACGCGGACGTCGATTGCTGAGACGGACCAGGGATTGGCGGAAGGCACCATGGTGGACGAGTTCCGGGTGGTGCGCCTGGTTGGCTGCGGAGGCATGGGCGAGGTCTTTCTGGCGCGGGACACCAAGCTGGGGCGGAAGGTGGCGCTGAAGCTGATCAGGCCGCGGGCGCTGGGTGGCGGGAATGCCGTGGCCAGGTTCATGCGCGAGGCTCAGCTCACCGCAAGCTTCAGTCACCCGCACATCGTGACGGTGTATCGGGTCGGCGAGCACGAGGGAAGGCCGTACCTGGCGCTCGAGTTTCTGGAGGGACAGAATCTGCGCCAGCGTTTGCAGGAGGAGCGACCGGGGGGCAGGGAGGCGATGCGTATCGGTCTGGCGGTTGCGCAGGCGCTCGCCGAAGCCCACCGCCACAAAGTGCTCCACCGCGACCTGAAGCCAGAGAACGTGCTCTTGGCCAGAGACGGTGGGGTGCGGGTGCTCGATTTGGGGTTGGCCAAAGTTGTCGACGAAGAGGATGGCGCGGGGGGCGCAAGCGAGCCGGCCAGCGCGGCGCGGCGCGAGATCGGGGGGATGACGCGGGAGGCGAAGGAGACCGAGGCGAAAGCCGAGGCAGCGGCACTCGTGGCAGCAGGATCGACGGTGGGGAGGATGGCCGGCGAGGAATCGGCGGGCAGGCATCCCGACTCGTCCGAAGACGTCGAGGTAGCGACAGACGAGGGCGACGAGGGCGACGAAGGCGACGAAGGCGACGAGGGCGACACGAAGAGCATGCTCTGCGGCACAGCTCGCTATCTGGCACCGGAAAGCTGGCTTGGCGAGCCAGTCGGCGAGGCTGCCGACATATGGGCGATGGGCTTGATCCTGTCCGAGATTCTGCTCGGCCGGCATCCCTATCACGGACTCTCCGGGGCGCCGTTGCGGCGTCAGGTCATCGCCGCCGAGCCAGCGCCCCTTGCTCCTCCTGGCTCCGAGCTACCGCCAGAGTTGGTGAAGATGATTGCTGGCTGCCTCGAAAAGGATCCGGCGAGGCGGCCTTCGGCATTGGTGGTTGCCAAGCGGCTAGAGGAGTCGTTGGCCCAGGGCGGGCGGACGCGCGGGACTGCCGAGGAGAGTCCGTTCCGCGGGCTGTTTGCGTTTGGCGAGCATCACGCCGATCTGTTCTTTGGTCGAGACGTCGAGATCGCGGCGTTCGTGGAGAGGATGCGCGAGCAGCCTGTCCTGGCCGTCGTGGGACCGTCTGGATCGGGCAAGAGCTCGTTTGTGCAGGCCGGGGTCGTGCCACGCCTGCGCGAGCAAGGATCGTGGCTGGTGCTGACGGTGCGGCCGGGCAACGAGCCGTTCGCGGCCCTGGCGGGCAGGCTGGAGGGAGGCGAGAGCTCCAGGCGAATGAAGTCGCTCAATTCGCGCGAGATGGTGTCGCACCTGGAGCGCCTCCTGGCCGACCAGCCGGAGATGACCGTGGAGGAGGCGGAGCAGCGCCTGACTGGCGGGGGACTGGCGTCGCGGCTCTACGAGTCGCCTCGCCTGCTCAACGTGACGCTGGAGGAGCTGGCCGAACGGCAGCGGAGCAAGGTCCTTCTCCTGGTGGATCAGATCGAAGAGACGTATACCCTCGTGGCGGACGAGCAAGTCCGGTCGCGGTTTTTGCGCGCGGTGTGCAGCGCTGCCGACGACCCGCGCGGTCCGGTGCGAGCAGTGTTCACCGTGCGCGACGATTTTCTCGGTCGACTGGCGGAGAGCGGGGAGCTCGAGGCTGCCTTGCACCAGGTCACCGTGCTGCGGCGACCTGGGCCGGAGGCATTGCGAGACATCCTGGAGAAGCCGATCGAGACGATGGGGTACAAGTACGAGGACGGCGAATTGGTCGAGGAGATGACTCGTTCGGTGCAGGGTGAGCCGGCCTGCTTGCCGCTCTTGCAGTTCGCCGGCCAGATGCTGTGGGAACGTCGTGATCGCGACCATCGGCTCATCCGGCGGCAAGCCTACGAGGCAATGGGGCGAATCACTGGCGTTCTCGCCGAGCACGCCGATGGTGTGCTGGCAAGCTTGCCTCCCCCGCAGTTGAAGGACGCCCGCGAGCTCCTGCTTCGTCTGGTGACGGCCGAAGGTACTCGCCGGGTCGTGGCGGCGGCGAACGTGCTCGACGGACTGGGACCCGGCGCCTCCCAAGTGCTCACTCGTCTCGTGCAGGCCCGGCTCGTTACTACCCGGCGAGGCATCCGGCAAGGTGAAGGGGAAGCGGTGCTGGAGCTCGTGCACGAATCGCTCGTGCGGAGCTGGGGACGACTAGCCCGCTGGCTCGAGGAGAGTCGGGAAGACGTGGCCTTCGCTGCCGAGATAGGTCAGGCAGCGGAGCTCTGGGAAAGGCGCGGCAGACGCCAGGATGAAGCCTGGCAGGGCGAGACTCTGCACGACGCCCGCAGCAAGGTCGCCCGCCTCGGAACCACCGTTCCCGATGCGGTGATCCGCTTTCTCGACGCTGGAACCACGAAGGAGCTGCGTGCCCAGCGCCGCAAGAAGAACCTCCTCACCCTTGCCATCGCCGCCCTGGCAACAGTCGCGGCAGCCGCAATCATGGTAGCGCAGCTGACCATGGCCCAGAAGAAGCGTGCCGAACAGCGCGAAGCCGAGGCCCAGGCTCAGCGTGCCGAGGCCCAGGCTCAGCGTGCCGAAGCCCAGCGCGAAGGCGCCAGCGCTGCCTTGCGCCGTGGTGACCTCCTCGAGGCGCGCGCCAAGCTGCGCGGCTCCCTGGAGACCAATGATTCGACGATGGGACGGGTTCTGTGGGGAGAGCTCCGGCAACAGCCGCTGGTGTGGAGCAAGAAACTGGGTGGGATGTTCAACGACGTCGTCTATTCCCCGGACGGGAAGACCCTGGCGGGCGCCTGCGTCGACGGCAAGATCTACCTGGTCGAGGTGGGGACCACGGCGGTGCGAGCGCTGCGGGGGCGGGTCGGCGAGCTCACGGCGGTGGTGTTCTCCCCGAGTGGCAGATACCTGGCGGCAGGTAGCGATGCTGGTCCGCTGGTCTTGTGGGATCTCGCCGGCGGGAGCTCGCGAGAGCTATCCGGGCATCGGGCGGCGATTTTCGGTCTGGCTTTTTCCGGCG
>JAZDLZ010000249.1:0-4808 GCA_043801535.1 Pseudomonadota bacterium | reverse complement strand
GGTGGATGAACTCCATTCGAAGCAGCGGCCCCTACTTCACGCGGGTCGCGGTGTATCCGAACGATGTCTCCGACAAGCTCAACGAGGAGCGCTATGGGACGATCGTCGATCTCGAGTGGGAGGTGACGAAGGACGAGGACTACTTGGCGTTCAGGAAGTACTGCTCGGCAATGATCGAACGGTATCTCGCATCGGTGTCCGTGGATCGGCAGAACCCGGTCGCGATCAGCAGGTTCTTCGACCTTCACGAGGACGATGCGGCCGATCCGCTCGAGCAGCTTCTCTACGCGGCCGATGGCTCTTCTCGTCGATTCTTGAGCCTGATGGATCGGTGTCTGAACTATATTGTCGCTGCGACGGGCGACGGCAAGCCGCTGGCGAAGAACGACGTCCTGAGTATCATCCGCGGCTTCGCCGAGAACTCCCTGGCAGGGTATACCTATGGAGATCGCCAGCTCGCTGAATCCATCGCCAAGGTGTGTCGGAAGCAGGTTGGCTACCGCTTCAGGCTCCCAATGTTGTCGGCAGCTATACGCACTCTCCATGCGTCCCGAGAGGAGCTCAACGTCCTGCGGGTTCTCGAGGTGGGGACAGGGAAACGGTCGTTCATGTACGAGTTCACCTATCCGTTCTGTCTGGCCATGGAGATCCCGACGCATCAGATGCGGGAGACCAGTCGGGTCTGTCCGTCGCGGGACCGAGTGACGGGAGAGTGGATCACCAAGGTGTCGACCATCCGGCGGGATCACCTCGACGTCTTCAAGACGGAGGAGCGGCGGCAAGGTGAGATCGTGGCTGTGGCAGGTCAAATGGCGACGATAGTCGAGACCGCCGAGGATGGGACGACGAAGGAGTATTATGCCGAGGAGCTTGAGGGTAAGCCCGAGGTAGGGGCAACGGTGTCGTTTATCGCAAAGGACGGGATCGCTCTCGACCTCATTCGAGTTCAGTGAGGTCACCATGATCCGCAAGAAGCTTCTGGCACGGCTTCTCCAAGGCGCGATGGAGAACGTTGATTCTGTCGCAAAAACCCCCTTCGCCGCAGGAATCGCTTCGTCTGGACCGCGTCCTGTGCCAAATACAAACAGAACACCTCCGTGATCGCTACGCGGATTCCATCGAGTTCTCGTGGTGTCGGCATCGCCTCGAGTCACCTTCCAGGCCAACTGGCGGAATACTATCTCGGCGCCATCCCGCGTGGACAGCCGCAGCTTCTGGACAACAGCCGGCAGACGACAAGGGCGACGTCATCTTGGAGCCCGCCCGAACGGAGTCGTACGAGATCGACGAGTCGCGTTGGTATCTCGTCGAGGTCCGGGCTGCGCGCGGCGTCACAGATACGAGTTGGTGCAGCGTACTTGTGCAGACCGTCGGTCGCCAAGAGAAGCGTACCGTCCAACGTCGACGCGAAGGGCACGGGTATTGCCTTGCCACTGCCAAGTAGAGGCTTGTGCTGCTGGCGTTCGATGAGATCGCGGTAGCCATTGCGGGCGACCATCCAGGCGACGTAGTCGCCGACGCTGGCGCCTCTGATCTGCGAGCCAGTGATTGCCACAACGACGGCGGCGGCAAGACCGCCTCGGCATTCCGGACGAGGGCCGTGTCGATTCCTCTGATGACACCGACGAAGTCCTCCGGGCCGTCGCCCGCTGTTCGGCTCTTGACTAGGGAATCGCGTTCGCCCACGAAGTAGGTGAGGCTGCCTCCTTGATGAGGCCGTCGACAAACTCACCATAGGCTTCTTTCATTGGCAGGTCGTAGTCCTTCTTGATGCGTCGTCTGAGTGTCGTGACTGCCTCGCCGGTCTTCAGGTTCTTGGCCGGCTTTTCGTATGTTTCCCAGTAGAGCCCAATCCCGCGCTTCTGCCAGTTCGGCACGTCGTTGAAGTTGATCCCATGCTGGAACAGGAGCTCGTTCTTGTCAGCGACAGACATGTGCAGTAGTGCGCCTGTGGCCTCGTTCACATTCTTGCCATCCTTGCGGAGCGCCCAGTAGCAGTGAGCGCTCAGAGCGTTGCGATGGGCATCTTCGTTGCGCCAGCGAAAGTAGTCCCGTACCAGCGCTGCGTTCGGCAGCTCGCACAGACGGCAGTCGAACGCGGCCACGCTGCCGAGCAGCAGAGAAAACTTGGCACTTGCCTCACCAGCGAGGATAGATTCGAGCTTGCGAACTTTGCGTCCAAACGTGTCTTCGTCCCGATGGAGGAGAAGAGAGATTTCGTCACTCTGCGTGTACCCATAGACGACCCGGACACCACAATCCATCAGGTGCTCAGTGGTTGCAGCCATCATGTCCCTGAATCCAGTGTCGAAAGGAGCCTCGAAGGCGTGGACTTCCTTGGTCAGTCTGGTGAAGCTGCGTCCATCGATACGGGCGACCATGTATATCTCCGGCAAGACGATTCGATCGTTCGCCGTCTCGAAAACGCGCATCTTGGTATCAAGCTCGTCAAACTTCATCGCGCCAATCCTCCACTTGAAAACTGCCCGCTTGGCCGATCCGAACATAGTACAGGTCGTCGAAACCTTCGCCCTTCCTGGGCAGCACGAGCCGCGCGGCGATTCCCCTTATTCCCAGCTCGGGAATCCGCTCTTCGGGTGACCGCAAGGCATTGCGCTCCATTGCTGCCCCGATCTTGGATTCGAAGTAGTAGCCCGTGACGCGAAAGCCCGCCCGCCGGGCCGGTCGAATGTACTTCGCGCGATCAGCGACCGTCGGATTGGTGTTGTCGACGACGAACGAGATGCTGCCAGCCAGACAAGTCGAGAGAAGCATTTCTTCCCGACGGCGGGTCCGAAGCATGTCCAGGTTCAATCGAACGTGCGTTCGGAAGAATCGCTGATAATAGAATGAGCTCTTGCCAGTCGCCTGGATCCCAACAAAGATGACCGCCTCTGCTCCCACGGGTTCCTTGATTGCCGGATGTTGATCGCTATTGAAGGACTCGATCGAGCACATTGGCGACGATCGGTGCCACACGCCGGCTGATGCCAAGGTTCACGGCACAGGCGATGGCTATCCACACCCACCAACTTCCACGTCGCAGCCGATCGGCTCCGATATCGACGATGGAGGTGCCAGCGATCCGGTCGCCGCCGCGTCGGGTCTCGGGATGTTTCAGTGCCACGGCGTACTCGACCGCCGGCATCAGAGGTATGCAGAAGGCCCAGTTGCGCGCGAGCGCCTGGTACCACGTCGCGGGGCTTCTGGTGCCATGCTTTACGAGCTGGAGCCCAACCAGGCGCTTCCCCGGTCTTGTTCCGAAGAGGTCCCGGACACAAGCAAACACTAGCAGCGCGACCACGGGGACTAGGTCTATCCGGAATAGCGACACCGATATGACCAGCCCGGACCCTGAGACTACGCGAAGCACGGGCGCGATGAAGGCAACCACGATCGTGAGCTCGAGGAGAAACGCGACGACTCGTCGATGGATGAGGTTGAGACGCTGCGCTTGATCCATAGATACCTCGCGTCTTGCCGCCTGATTCGGGCAAGGCCCAGACTCTAGGCAGAATGGCGAGCTAGCGCAACCCATCGGCTTCGGCAGCTCGGCATCGGGGCGGCACAGCTACGTGTCGTAAGAGCCGGTCGATGCAATCGACCGAAGATGAGCACGTCGGCCTGCAAGGTGGCGCTTGCTAACCCGGCTTGATGTGACCAAGCTCATCGGGCGCTTCGAGGATGCCCGGCCGGACTTCGAGGTAGTCACGGCAGAAGTCCATCAGCTCGTCGGGAAAGTCCTCCAGCGCCAAGCCATCAAGGCCGTCGTTACCTCTTGCCTGCAACCATCGGGCGATGGCCTTGAGCGTCTCGCTCTGGGCGAGACCGGGCGATGCCTCGAGCAGGTTGGTCAGGGCGACAACGAGGTGCGCCGGGATTCGGTCCACGAACCAGCCCGTCAACCCGGGATCCACGTCGAGTTGGTGGATCACATCCGACAGCACGATTGCAAGCGTATCCAGGAAACGGCTCACTTCGATTGGCGGCAGTCCGTCTGCGGTAGCCGCCAGTAGAGTCTGCGCGAGGGCCTGCGAGTAGCCACGCAGCACGCACCAGTGTTCGAGCGAGATGCCGAAGTCGTGAGGGTAGAGGGCTGGCCACTTTGTGAGCTGAAGGAGGTTCGCCTGGTACTCGGCGCGCATGATGGAGAAGAAGCTCTCGAAAGCCCCGCCAGCGGCTCGGCCGCGCGCGGAGCCCGGGAGCAAGCCAAGGAGCGCCTGGCACACGTGGACGAATTCATGTTCGATGACCGAGCGGAAACGCTGGCTTCTGGCGTGGATACGATCTGCAGGTACCAGCACCACCGGCGGCGGAGGCTCCTCGGCTGAGGCGACGAAGCCGGCGGATGAGACAGCGTCGCAGGTTGGTGCGGCCGAGCGGAACCAATCGGTGTCCACATAGGCGACGAGGAAGTCCAGGTCAAACAACACCGATTTTGTCAGCCTCGTGCGGAGAATGCACCCAACCATGCCTTGGTACGAGATCGCCGCGGGCTGGGTGTCGAGCTTGTCGAGGTAGCGGTCAACGTGCGCGCGGTACTCCGCATAGACGGAGTCGCTGAGCGTCAATCGAGCAACGAGCTCGTCGAAACGCTGCATCTCCACTGGGCTGGGGGCATACAGCATGGTTTCCAACGGTAGCACGTCTTGGTTGCGCACTCCGGAGTGAGTGGGTGCGCTCTTTTTGATGGCTGGGGTGCGATTCCCTTTCAAGGACTGCGATGGCCTGCCAATTTGGCCATCAAGAATCTTGCTCCATCGACTCGGCCTTCTCTCGCATCCAATCGATCATTTCTTGGTCGTAGT
>JAZDLZ010000228.1:0-2204 GCA_043801535.1 Pseudomonadota bacterium | reverse complement strand
CCAAAGACCGAGAACGGCCTGCGCTCCCTCGGGTGCCTTGTCATGTCCATCCGACCGAGACACGTCCACGTCGGGTATCGCTGACGCTCTGGTTTCGCCGCCATCGACGGGGGACCAACGAGCAACGATCACACCCGTCTTGAGGCGCGCTAGCGCCGGATCAGGTTCGGTGCTCTAGTCTCCTGCGGCACAGCTGTGCTCGGGAATCGTTCTCCTGCTCACCGCCAATCCATTCTCCCAGACCACCGGAATCGATCGCCATACCTGCCGCAGCAGCTCGCAGTAGCTCTGCCGGAACGCGCTCGAGTCCCAGACGAGGTACTGCCCGACCTCGGATGCCGCGAGCAGCTTGTCGCCGGCATAGAACAGGTGTCTGATCGGGCCGTGCAGTTTCGCCGACTCGAGCGCGGCGCCGTCGGCAAGAGTCCACATGATGACCGTGCCGTTGGCGTAGCCGCCGACCAGCGTTCCTGCCGGACCAGCGATCAACCGAGTGACCGCGCACGAAGGCGCTCCCTTGAAGGTATGGGTTGGTTTGGGCGCACCGGGTCGGACGGGGACCAGCTCGACCTGTCCTTGCTGGTATCCCAGCACGAGCCAGTCTCCGACACGGCCTACTGCCGAGACGCCCGCGTCCACGGGATAGCTCGCTTTCGCGGACCAGGAAGACTGGGCACTGGACTCCGGCGAGCCCTGTTCTCGAGCAGAGCGTTGTGGGTTCGAGGCTTCCCGCGAATCGAAGACGAGTACTTCCCTGCCAGCAACAACGAGCAGCTCATCGGCGTGGCTGGCAACGACAACGGCCTCAGTCATGCCGAGCAGTGTCGTTTCGTCCTGGCGGTGAATCCGCACTTCTCCTCTCGCGAGGCTTGCGCACCTGCCGCCTGGAAGGGCCTCGACCGACTTGATTCCGGGCACCTTCTCGCTGCCCACCTGCGCGTCGGCGACGAGCGCCCACTGCTCGAGCCGTTCGCCGGCGACCTGCAGGCATAGGTACTTGTCGTCCGTGCTGGCCGCACCATGGACACCTCGGTCCTCGACTGCTCGTTCCCAGTCGGCACTGGCTGTTGGCATTGATGCGTCGCCGGCGACAGGATCCAGCCATTGCCAGCCCCGATGGGTAAACACTCTTGGCGGCCATCGAAGTAGCACTGGCGCCCGCCAGAACGGCATGAGTCGGTCAACGTCCCATATCCGAACAGTTCCGTCGACGGCGGCTGCCGCCAGCAATCTTCCGTCGGGGCTGAAGACAGTCCGGAGGACCTCTGCCGTGGAGCGGCCGAGCAGCACCTCGGTGCTTCCACTGTCCGTGCCTGCTGCACCTGCTGCACCTGCTGCACCTGTCGATGTCGAGTCCACCGCATTGAGAAGAAGGACCTCTTCTCCGCCCGAGATGGCAAGGAGCCGGCCACTCGGAGCGATAGAGACGGGTACGGAGAGCGGAACGGATTGCTGCCGCTGCAACAGTACGCGGTCGTGCTTGCTGGCGAGCTCCCAGCGCCGAACCGATCCGTCGAGCCCGCCAGAATACAGGAGCCGGCCATCGGGAGAATAGAGCACCGAATCCATCTTGGCGCCGCCGGCGAATGTCGCAGTAGCTCGTCCGGTGGCCAGATCCCACGTTCGCAGCGTTCCATCGTAGCTGGCCGACGCCAGCCCACGACCGTCCGGACTGAAGGCGATGTCGACGACTTCCTCACGGTGGCCAACCAGCCTTTTGGTTTCTGCTCCGGTGGCAGTGTCCCAGATGCGGATCGTCCGATCGGCGCTGGCCGACGCCAATGTTCCGCCGCTGGCGCTGAAGGTCACATTGCGCACCCAGTTGGTGTGGCCAAAGAGCAGCTTCCGCAGTCGTCCCGAAGAGGATTCCCAGAGGTGGATAGTCTGGTCGAATCCGCCACTGGCCAAGAGATCGCCGTTCGGGCTGAATGCCATGGCTTCGACCGCGCTACGGTGGCCGAGAAATCGTCGTATTTCGTCACCGGATGCGACGTCCCAGAGTCGCAGTGTCTGGTCGCGGCCCGACGAAGCAAGCATCTTTCCGTCTGGACTGAAGTCGACCGCCGTGGCTGCGAATCGATGACCGTTACCCAGGCCTGCCGAATCGGCTCGCAAGCCGGCCGTGTCCGCCCCCCCGTGCTCTTCGCGCTTCTTCGACCAGACGCTGGCCAGCACTCGCCACAGCCGCGAGGTCCCGTCGTAGC
>JAZDLZ010000221.1:0-3667 GCA_043801535.1 Pseudomonadota bacterium | reverse complement strand
GGTCGCATCTTGGGTAGCATCCCTGGCGAGCGGTCTCCGGCCCACGACGACGACATCGTAGCCACTCGTTCCCTCGGTTGGTTGCTGCTCGGGCGTCGATGCGCTCGTGGTTCGAGCGTTAGCGCTGCTCCGAGCCGACACGTCCCCTCCGTCCTCGCGACTTCCGGGATCGGCAGCACTATCCTTGGCCGCGGCGGGGAGTGCCGCAATCACGATTGCGAGCAGCACGAGCCCGGCGCTGTGCCGTTCGCCGCAACGGTGCCGGTCGTCGCACGGAGCTGAGCGTCGACGGCCTTCATGGACTACGAATGCTCTCAAGGCAGGTCGTCTCCTCAGTGTCCGTACGGGCTCGGGGCAGAGAAATCCTGCTCCATATCGTCGAGCGTTAGCTCGAAGACACGGAAATCACCGTAGTCGACCTGCCTGACCGACACCGTCTGGTACGGAAACCACCTGGGCTGCGGTTGCTCGCTGGAGAGCGAGAGAGACGCCGCGCCGTCCCCCGCGCCGGTTTCTTCGCAGTGCTGTTCCAGGTCGAGCTTCTCGAAACGGACTCGGTCTTCCCCGGCCAGACACCTACCCGGTGTCGTCGAGTCCTCGTACGCCAACACTGCGCTCCACACCCAACCGTTGTAGCTCGGGTTCTTGATCAGGATGTGCTCAGCCGTCTTGTTGACGACGACCACCTCTGGATAGACGAGATCGCAGCCGCCCAGCGCGGATTGACACAGCCAGAGCACCAGGCACTCGAGCCGAAGATGGCGGAAGAGCCGGAACCAGACAGGTGTTGGCGGGGTATTGGGCTGCCCCTCTCGGACACGACAGGATCCAGACGATCCAGACGGCAAGAGACAACACGGGTTTCCTCGCCGATCAGCGGTCACGGCAAACACTGGGTATTCTCGGTGCGCTGGGCATACGGCTTGAAGTTGTAGTCCGGCCAGAGCGCGAGGATTCGCTCGTACTGCGCCTGGGGTATGGGCGGAACGCCTTCTGGCGGGCAGGGTCCCTGGTGATTGGGCATGTTGATGGCAATGGTTCGGCTCTGGCCATCCACGACTTCCTCTTCGTTCTTGGTGGCGATCGGCAGGCAGTTCTCGACAGCGCAGGTCGGATCGTCCCAGCTCGCTACCATGAGAACGTAGTCGAGACCGGGGACGACCTCCTGTTCGGCGCTGGTCTCTCCAATAGCGATCTTTCCGAGCTCCGCGTCGAGGTACGATGCTTGGCAAATTGTCCAGGGCGGTTGGAAAGACGTCTCTGGGTTGTTGAAGTCGTTTTTGACCCGGACGAGAGCTGATCCTTCACCTTCACCTTCGCCGCTGCATCCGACTGCAGCTCCAGCGAGCGCCAGTGCCAGTGCCAGTACCAGTACCAGCGCCGGTGCCGGTGCCGGTGTCAGAATCGGCACCCTCAAGGACGTTTGCCAAGGCTGCCTGCGGTCGAGAGCAAGGCTTCGCCGGCGAATTCCGAAACACGCTGTCGTCTCTCTGCTGGTCATGGGTAGCGCTCCCCGAAGTGTTACGATTTTTTCAACCGTAACACAACAGCGCTTCGCATCCAACCAGCCTGAGGCGCCCTTGTCGGCTGACCAGTTGACCAACAGCCGTATCTTCGGCTCAGTATTCCCATGGCAATCATTGCGAAGCGACTCGCTCCTTTTGGCAGCACCATTTTCGCCGAAATGACCGCCCTCGCCGAAAGCAAGGGCGCGATCAATCTCTCGCAGGGATTCCCCGATTTCGACGGTCCTCCCGAGATCGTGGCAGCGGCAATCGAGGCGATGAAGGCGGGCCACAACCAGTACGCTCGCTCGCGAGGCTGTCCAGCGCTGGTGCAAGCGATTGCGGCCAGTCGTCAGAGGCTATACGGCCTTTCCTACGATCCGCTCACCGAGGTGATCGTCTTCTCTGGCGCCACCGAGGGCATTGCCGCGTCGATCCTGGGTCTGCTCAACGAAGGTGACGAAGCGATTCTCTTCGAGCCGTTCTATGACAGCTACCCGGCGTGCGTGACTCTCGCCGGCGCAACTCCTCGCTACCTTACGTTGCGATTCCCGAGCTTCGCCTTTGACCGGGAGTCGTTGGAACGGCTGATTGGGCCCCGGACCAGGCTGATTGTCCTCAACACTCCCCACAATCCGACCGGCAAAGTGTTTTCCGTGGCCGAGCTCCAGACAATCGCCGCGGTATGCTGCGAGCACAATCTGCTGGTCATCGCCGACGAGGTCTATGAGCACTTGACCTATGACGAGACGGCTCACGTCCCGATCGCGTCGCTGCCCGGCATGCGCGAGCGCACCCTCACCCTTTCCAGCACCGGGAAGAGTTTCTCCTTCACAGGCTGGAAGATAGGGTGGGGAACCGGTCCGGCGGCGCTCGTCGACGCTGCCCAGGCTGCTCACCAGTTCCTGACCTTCGCGACCGCTACTCCTCTACAGATGGCGATGGCCACCGCACTTGCCAATCTCGACGGTACCTATCTCAATGAGCTGCGCCGTGGCTATACGGCGAAACGCGACTATCTTGCGGCCGTGCTCGGCAAGGTCGGTTTCCAAGTTGCCATGCCGCGTGGCACTTATTTCATCATGGCCGACTTCTCTCGGGTCTACAGGGGGAACGACAAGGACTTCGTTCGTTGGCTCGTCGATCGGTGCGGAGTCGCGGCAATCCCACCAAGTCCGTTCTATTCCAGCGATGTCGACGAAGGTCGCCATCTGGTTCGCTTCGCGTTCTGCAAGAGGATGGAGACCTTGGAGAAAGCAGCGGAGCGATTGCTCATGCTGTAGCCTGGCGACGCTTGCCGAATCCCAGTCTGGTTGTTGTTCCTCCTATTGCGACGGTGCTCTAGCTCTCGGCGTAGGTACGGATTTGTTCTCGGATGACATCGTCGCTGATGCCGTTGCGGATGTGCTCTTGAAGACAATCGGCGAGCGTGATCATCATTTCCGACACGCCGCGGTCTTCGACGAGCTTGGCTAGAAGTGCGCGGCCTTCGTGGCTCTCGTCGTCGCGGAGGAGCTCTCTCGCGCTTTCAAGAGATAGGTCGCCTTGAAAATCGATGATCATGTTATCCAACAGGTACGCAATGAGTCGATTCACCTGCTACCTCCGGGGCCTCTGCTGTCGTTGAGCGTTTCGCTAGAGTGGGTTAATATAACAGCGTTCGGCGTCAAGCAAGGACAAACGCAGTTGGGGCCGAGGGAGAGCGGCTCGTTGGTCCTCGGAAAATGGGTATTTTTCTCCAAGAGCGGCTCGCAACTGAATTGATGTCATTGACTGCCAGATGGCTATTGTCTCTTCATGATGCTGGCGACGGTGCTGGCAACGGTGCAGGCGCAGGTTGTCGGTCGTCGTGCTTTGCTGCGTACAATTGTCAGCCGATGCTCGGCAGCATCCTTGTCGAGGTCGAGCGAGCACGATTACGAGCTGTAAAGCAAGAGCCCAGAGAAATGTTCGGTGTGTCCCGGAGAGTCGACGGCGATTGCTCGATCGACGGTGGCCAACCGATTGATTTGATCCGGGAGTCCGGCCGCCTATTCAGGTGCGAGCCGTACCGGGGGGGCTGTTCCAGTTCCTGGTTCCTTGTCCCTAGTTCCTTGTTCCCTTCGTCGTCGTCGGAATTGAACAAGGAACTAGGAACAAGGGACAGGGGACCGAGAACGGCT
>JAZDLZ010000216.1:0-2377 GCA_043801535.1 Pseudomonadota bacterium | reverse complement strand
CGGAGTTCCATGGACGTGGTTGTCCGTTCGAATCGTGAGGTGCCTTTCCGTCGGCCTGCGAAACTCGCTCGCGTTCAAAACACTGCTCGCCGCGCAGCCCGCCCCCTCAACCCGGGCTGGCGAAAAACCTCAGGAATTCCGATCTCCTGGCTCCTTAAGTGACTGGCATTGTAGCTAGCCCGTCTCGACCCTCGACCAGCATAATTGACGGTCCGTTCGCCGAAGCGTAGCATTCCGCAAATGCTCGAGTGGGACGACGACACCAAGATCGCGATGAAAGATCGAGAAGACCCGAACGAGAGCCCACGCGATCGGGCCTATCTGATTGTGCTGGCTGGCTCGAACATCGGCGAAATGTTCAAGCTCTCCAGGAACCACATGGTGATTGGGCGTGGTCCTACCGATATCCAAATCCCTGACGAAGGCATTTCCCGCCGTCACGCCGAGATCCAGGAACACGACGGCGAAGTGGTCATCAACGACCTCGGCAGTCGCAATGGCACCTTCGTCAACGGGGACAAGATCGAGCGCCAAGTGCTGCACGACGGCGACAAGATTCGCGTCGGTTCGACCACCATCCTCAAGTTCACCTATCACGATCGCCTCGACGAATCGTTCCAGCGCCAGATGTACGAGGCAGCGCTCCGCGACGGACTGACGAAGGCTTTCAACAGGAAGTACTTCCTCGATCGTCTCGAGAGCGAATTCCGCTTCGCCAAGCGACACAGCGTTCCCTTGTCGCTGGTCTTCTTCGATATCGACCACTTCAAGGAGATCAACGAAACCCACGGCTTTATCGCCGGTGACTTTATTCTCTCCACCCTGGCGCGACGGGTGCAGGGCTCGATCCGTAGCGAAGACGTATTCGCGCGCTACGGGGGCGAGGAATTCGCGATCATCTGTCGCGCCACCGACATGCACGGCGCGGGCGTGTTCGCCGAGAGGCTGCGGGCGACCATCGAGTCCTTCGAGTTTCGTTTCGGAACGACAGTCATTCCAGTCACCGTCAGCATGGGTGTCGCGGGCCTACCTCAGCTCGATGCCGCCGATCCCCTCGGACTGGTCGCCGCCACCGACGAGGCTCTCGCATCGGCCAAGCAAATGGGCCGCAACCGCGTACAGATCGCGTCCGAAGAACCAGCGCCAACCACCGAATAGGACAAGCTCTAGAGCACCGAACGGACGCTCAAAATCAGTAGTCGTCGTCCCAGTCGTCCCATCCTTCTGCGGGGGGCAGCGCCTTCTTGATGCGCGCCAGCGCCTTCTTGATTCCGAGATCGCGAGAATCCGAAAGATCTCCGATGTAAATGCCGACCCGCTGCGACCGCCTCATTCTCGAGCCCAGGTCGAACGATATCTGCGGGTCGGTTCGGATGCGTTGCACCTCCCGCGCCAGGATGGAGGCCGCCGCCCGTTCGTTCTCGTCACGGGCGTCGATCACGACCACGTGCGCGCGCTCGATGCCCACGTAGTCGGGGTGCAGGAACCAGCGTTGGCATCGGATTGGCACGCCGTGTTCGGCCACGTCGAGGAACAGCGCTGCGCTTTCCAGATCGAGGCCCGTGATCTCGGCCAGCTTCTCGGGCGTCACCGGGGTTTCCACCACCACCTCCTCCACCACCTCCTCCACCTCCTCCACCTCCTCCACCACCTCCTCCACCTCCTCCACATCCTCCACCGCAGCCTCCTCAGCCTCAGCCTCCGCAGCCTCAGCCTCGGTCACGTCGTCGGCTTCCAGCAACTCGACTGCCGGTTGGTCGAGAAACTCGGTCACGTCCAGCCGGCCCACCTCGACTGTGCGCCGCTCCATCAGATGTGCTGCCGGAGGAAGGGGGCGCGCCACGTAGACAGCGAGATCGGTAGACAGGGCGAACACTCCGTGGCCCTCGAGCAGGAGGCAATGGGCGATGCGGCAGGAGATTTCCTTCTGGTACAGCTCACGTAATGCCGCCTCCACGCTGTCGTGGTGGCAGAGACGAAAGACGTCCGGTGCCCCGGCGGCGCGGTACCGATCCATGTCGGCACCGGTGCAGCCAATGCTAGTTCCCGCGTCCGCGGGCGCCTCTTCCAGTCGGACTGGCACAAGGCCCCGGGCACGATTCGAGCGCAGGAGACGTTCAATCAGCAGCGGCACGACGTCGGCCGCCGGATGACCGCTGAACGAGATCATGAATGGGAGCCGATCCACGGAGTGCCAGAGGATAGCCCAATCTCCTCCTGGTCGCATTCATTTGGTTGATCACCCGGTAGATTCGTGGCCCACCGTTGCCTGCCCACCGCTGGGCAATGCCCAATGCCGTGCGAGCAGTCGGGATAGAATCGTGCTCTTCGGCGGTGCCATTGCAGCATCGGCGAGGAATTGGCAGAATGCCAGCCA
>JAZDLZ010000164.1:0-4595 GCA_043801535.1 Pseudomonadota bacterium | reverse complement strand
CGCCGTTGGCCGTTGCCGAACCCACCTGCCCGGCAACCGGCGGTCGAGCAGCAGCAACGGCAGCAGCGGTTCCACCAGCGGCATCCGCCGTGCCTTCCTCGCCAGCGGCATCCGCCGTGCCTGACTCACCGTTGGCGCCGGCAGTGGCTGCCGTGGCGTTCAATCGGTCGCCATCTCGTGCTGCCGCGAGTCTTGCCATGGCGACCAGGAAGAAAAGAGCTCCGAGGAACGGAAGCAGCCGGAAATCGATCAGCGTCAGGCCGAGCGAATACGAGTAGAACACCTCGGTGCCAAAAATGGTGGCGTACACCGCTCGTGGGTTGACTGCGCCGGTAACAGGTATTAGCGAGACGACGGCGAGAACACCGCTACCGAGAAGGAAGATGCGCTGCGCCAGACAGGTGACTGGCTGGCGCTTGAAACACGGTCCGCAGAATCGCTGCAGCGCGCAACGCTCGCTGGCTGGAGTCATGAGAAGAAATCGTTCATCGATTATCTCGACGAGCCCCCAGGCAACCAGCATTCCCAAGAACACCATGCCAACGTTGTGCATCACATCCAGAACGAGGCTCGAACCGCCAACCAGCAGGTAGTTTGCGGCACAAAAGATCTCGCCGGCGAGGAACAGCACCAAACCGAGTCTTATCCTCGCGAGCCCGACGGCGGAGGCGCGGCGCAGCACGAGGATTAGCACCAGGGAAAGTATCATGTAGATCGGCTTGATGACAAAACCGGAGGCGACTGCGATCAGCTTACCGAACAGGGAAACTGGGATGTGCCGTGCCTGATCCGCTTTGCGAGGGAGGGAACGCTCCTGGCCCGTTTCCACCGGATGACCGTCCCTCTCCCACCCCTGCATGCCGTCCTCGAGACTGACAACACTACGGTAGCCCTGCCCTTGGATCACCGCCGCAGCGGCGATCGAGGTCAGGCCAGAGTTGCAGGCAACGACAATCGGATGGTCCAGGCCGACGCCGAAATCGACCAGTCCCTTTTCGAGGTCAGCCCTGCTGGCAAGCCAGGCGCCCGAAATGTGCCCTTCCCGATAGCGCTCGGGCGCGCGGATGTCGAGAACCAGCGGCGGGCTCGGACCGTCGAGACGGCCGGCAACCGCGCCGGAGGATTCTCGATCCACGTTCACGAGCAGTGAAAACGAGGGCCGGCATCCTGCAAGAAAAAGGAGACCGAGTAGCGCTGCCATTCCAGCGACTCGCGATGTGATTGGCATCAGCTATCACCTTCACTTTTCGAAGCGTGACGATTGCGGGGAACGGGCACCTCTCCGGCTACAGCCGAGCTCGCGCAAAGGAGCCGGCGACAAAGCTCGCTCTCCGTGCGGGCATTGCTCCCAGGAATTCGGGGAGCCGTACCAAGCACCTCGCCGAACGTGGCCAGGATGCGCACGAGCTCCGGCAATCGCCGCAGAACAGCCAGCGCGCTGGGCGTTACGTGTGACAGGACCGACGTCACCAACACGTCCTGACCTCCCTCCACCCGTCGCTCGGCCAGCTCAGCGTGGAGGCGGCGAGCGTGGGACGCAGGAATGACCGGATCGTTCCGATCGTGAATCAGGTGCACTCGTGCGCCAAGCTGGGCCAGCCTCCCCGCCGGCGATAGCTCGGCAAGAAGAGCGCGATCGTGAAGGTGCTGGCTCTTCGCGACTACGCCCCGTCCGCTCAGCGCCCGTTCGAAGAAGGCTCGCTTGCTGGCAACATCCGCGATCGAACAGTAGTTGGCCAATAGCTCCTCTGCCTCGGCATGGTCGGCCTCGTTCGCAAACGCAGCCGCACCGAGGCGATGTGCCAAGACGAGCTGGGAAAACACGAAGCCGTCCCAGTCCGCCAGCCGCTCTGGAGGATGATCGGACAGACTGGACCACACCTCCTCGAGCGAATGATATGGACCGAAAAGAAGCAGCGAATCGATACAGCCGCTGACTCTTGCATCCGTCGCCGCCACGAGCGCCAGACCAGCGCCAAAGCTGAATCCAACGACAACCAGGGGCTGCTGGGAAGCCGGCGTCGATGCATCCGGTGTCGAGGCGGACCCCGACGACGACGCTGACACCGCGAATTCCGCCGCCGCCGCCGCCGCCGCCGCCGCCGGAGGAGGAGTCGAGTCCTTGGCAGAGAGCCGTGCTGGGACAGCAGCCGAACGGAGATCGAGCACCACATCGACCAGGGCCTCCACATCGACCCGTTCCACGCGATAGTCCTTCAGCCCCGGCAAGGCGGGTGCAACCACGCGGCATCCCGCTGCCGCCAGCGACCGGGCAAACGGAACCAGACGCTCGTCTCGTTCGCCGCGAGGACACATGCCGTGGACGACCACAACCGTCAGCCGAGACGAAGGAAGCTCGTAGAGGTCGTACTCGGTTCCGGCCGGCGAACGGCGGCGTGACACCGCGATCTCCGCTGACCGGCGGCGAACGAAGCGGGCGAGAATCAGCGAGAATCGACCGAGATTCGCCAGGAGGTCGCCATTGCCGAGGATTGTCCAGTCGACGAGCAACCCGAGCACCAGACCGCCCGCAACGTCGGCGATTACGTGCTGCTTGACGAACAGAGTCGATAGCGAGGCAACGACGGCAAACGGCAAGAAACACCATCCCCACCGCCGCCGTTCTCGAAAGAGCGCTGCGGTCGCCAGCACCGCCGCCGAGACGTGCAAGCTTGGAAAGCAACAGACCGGACGATCGCTATCGAATAGAAACGCGAGCATTCTTTCGGACAGGCCGGATGACACGATAGCCGGCCGCTCGATCCGTACTGGGACGAGAACAAACAGGATGCACGAGAACACCACCAGCACGGCAAACGCGAGCGTCGTGCGAGCTAGCTGCCGGCGCGACCGAGTCACCAGCGCTGGCACCGCGATCAGCGGATACACGAGACAGAAAAACCAGACCAACTCGGGAAGAAAAGGCAAAGCTCGATCGATCGCGTTCGTCCAGTCGGCGCCCCAACTCAGTGGAAGGAAGCGATTCACCGCGCCATAGCAACCAAAGAAGATGGCATACACTGCCAGGCAAGAAGCCACCCTAGCCGTTGGCCGGGGTCGGAGCGCGCTGGCAATGCCGTCTATCATGGTCGTGACGCTGTCTTCGTCGTTGTTAGAAGCCGTCGCAGAATTACTTGTGCAAGTATCGGCGATGAGGCGCCCGGATGACAAGGAGCGAGGAGGGCTCGTGGTGCTTCTTTACCCTGTCTGCCATCTGCGGTAGAAAGTGAGGCAATGCTCATCGAGGGGAAACGTGTTCTCGTCACTGGCGCCGGCCGCGGCATTGGCAGGGCAATTGCGTTGGAGTGCGCCCGGGAGGGAGCCATCGTGGGGATCAACTACCGGCGCTCGCGCGACGCCGCGGAATGTCTCCAACGAGAGATCGCCGCTCTCGGACGCATCGCGCACCTCCTGCCATTCGACGTGAAAGAGAGCAGCGCAGTGCGCGAGGGGGTGGCGCTGTTCCGCGAGCGCGCCGGCGGCTTGGACGGCCTGGTCAACAACGCGGGCATCGCCGCGCCGAACCTCCTGGTGTCGTTGACCGAAGAGGCGATCCGCGACGTAGTCGACACCAACCTTCTCGGACCCATCCATTGCGCCCGCGCTGCCCTCGACATAATGATTCCCAGCAAGAGGGGCGTCATCCTCAATGTCAGCTCGGTCTCCGCAGTGCGCCCTTTCCGCGGTCAGACTGTCTATGCTGCCACCAAAGGCGGGCTCGAATCGTTCACTCGCGCGCTTGCCATCGAATACGGCCGCAAATGAATCCGAGTCCACTGTCTGAGACCCGGTCCAATCGAGACCGCGATGCTCGAACCGGCCCGCGCCCTCGGTGAACAAGAGATACTATCCCGTCTCCCGCTGCGCAGGTTCGGAAGGCCGGAGGAAGTTGCCGCCATGGCAGCGTTCCTGCTCAGCGATCGAGCAAGCTTCGTCACCGGATCCGTCCACACCGTGGACGGGGGATTCCTGATCGGATGACTCGAGATCTTCTCTATGAGTTGATGAGCACCCGGCGTAGCGTTCGACGCTTCAAGGCAGAAACGCCGTCACGGGAATCAATCGAACGTCTGATCGAATCTGCCATTACCGCGCCATCTGCCGGAAACCAACAACCGTGGCAATTCCTGGTAGTCGCAAACAAGGGAATGATTGTCGAGTTGGCCAGTGCCGTACGCGAGGCAGCAATCAAGGTGGCAGAAAAAGTGCGGCCATCCTTCCGGGCAGCCTTTCGCAACTATGCCGAGTACTTCTCCCGATTCGAGAACGCACCAGTGGTGATAGTCGTGTTGTGGCGCGAGCACTCGATCCTCTCCCGCATGGTCGACGAGTCCCCTTCTTCTGTCGACCGAACGAGCATCGCCCAAATGGAGTACGCTTCGGGACTCGTCAGCGCGTCACTCGCCCTGCAGAATCTGCTACTGATGGCTCACGCTTCCGGCTTGGGCGCAACCGCGATGACGGGACCGCTCTTGGCCGACGACCGAGTACGGAGTCTACTCTCCATCGCGCTGCCATGGAGAGTGGCCGCGTTCGTGCCAGTCGGCTTTCCCGACGAACAGCCCTCGCCAACCGGACGAAAGCCAGCGGATCGA
>JAZDLZ010000160.1:0-4768 GCA_043801535.1 Pseudomonadota bacterium | reverse complement strand
TGGATTTCGAACGTCTCGCCCAGCAACTCGACGGGAAAACCAAAGTCGTGGTAGTCGGTGCCTCGCTTCAGGAAGACGAGGTCGTGCGCCTTCTGCGCAGGACCACGCTCGATCACCTGATAGCGTCTGCTTCGGGCGATTCCGATGACTACGAGCTGGTGGTCACGTCGGTCAAGCTGCTGCGAGGGGACGACATATTCGGTCTCGAAAAATACTTGGCATGGGGCGTCCTGGTTCACGAACGCACCGTCTTGGACTATCACGACAAGCGCAATGCCATCGACGATCTGGCGGAGTTTTCCCGGGATGTGGGAACGCGAAGGCAGATGATAATTCGCATCGAGTCGGTAGCCGACGAGCTCTTGATGAACGCCATGTACGATGCTCCCGCGGCTCACTTTGGGCTACCGATCCAGATCGGCGAACGCTGCCAGTCGGGGCTCGGACCTATTGGCGGGGAACCAGTGCTCCTTCGCTTCGGATGTGACGGGCGTCACTTCGCGCTCTCGGTGCGAGACAACTACGGCAAGCTTGGCAAGGAACAGATCCTCGAAAGCTTGGCTCGAGCCAGAGCAGAGCGAGGCAATCCCAAAGCCGTCTCCGCGGGCGGGACAAGAAACTCTGGCCTTGGGCTATACTTCGTCCTGTGCTCGGTCACCAGATTCGTAGCCAACGTCGATCCGGGCAGGGCAACCGAGGTCATTGCTCTATTCGATATCCGAGCCGCGGGCAGAGACATTCAGAGTTGTACGCGATCGCTCCATGTCTTCACTACCGCGCGGGCCGGACGAGTAGTATAGTCTAGTAGAAAGCGTGGGCACGCTATACCCACAACGAGCCGAGGCGCATGCTGCCAACAGTAGTCGCACCCGACGAGATTGTATTGGGCATTGATTTTGGGACGTCGTACTCGCGAGCGACGGCCATCATCGACGGCAACGTCCAGATGGTGCTCGACGCCGGAGACGCCAGCATCCCCAGCGTGGTCCACTTCCCCAGGCAGCAGGACCCGATCGTTGGCAAGGATGCGCTCAAGTATCTCTCTAGCCAGCCGTCGACAACAGTCACTTCCGTAAAGCGGCTGCTCGGTCGAAGCAAGTCCGATCCGGAAGTCCGCTCGGTCGACGCCTCGGTTAGCTACCAGATCAAGAGCGGACCGGGCGATCAAGTCATACTGCGACTCCACGATCAGGATTTCGCCCCTGCCCAGATCACCGCCGCAATCCTGACCAAGCTGCGCCGTCTTGCCGAACGGCGGTTCGGGGGGACGATCCGTCACGTCGTCCTGACCGCGCCGGCCGAGGCATCAGGCGAGTATTTGATCGCCCTGAAGAGGGCGGCCAGCCTCGCCCAACTCGAGGTGCTGCAGTTCATTGCCGAGTCTCTTGCCGGGGTCCTGGCCTACGGTCTCCACGCCAAACCCGCCGACCGCCGTATCGCCGTGTGCGACTTCGGAGGTGGGACGTTCGACGCCAGCTTCGTCGAACAGAGGGGAAAGAGCTTCCGCAACGTCGGCTATGCGGGCGACCCATTCCTTGGCGGTGACGACTTCGACAGCGCCATGGCCGAAGGCGTTTCCGGAATAGTCTTTGGCAAGAAGCAGGTCGATCTTCACCGGGACGCTGTCGTCTGGAGGGAGCTTCTCCTGCGCTGCGAATCAGTCAAGCGCCAGATCTCCAACTCCAACGAAGCCAGGTTGCACCTCCGCGAGGCATACATGAGCGGAGGTGTGTACGAAGTCGATCTGATGGTGGAAAGGAGCTGGATCGAGCCTCGCTGGCAGCCCCTGATCGAACGGGCCGAAGCGGTGATTCGCGACCTTACCGCCACGACCGGCTGGACGCTCTCCGACATCGACGAAGTCGTGCTGATCGGCGGAACAACGCTCGTTCCGATGGTACGCCAGGCACTGGGCAAGCTCTTCGACAAGCCGCTACGAACATCCGACTTCGCCGACGTGGCAGTCGCAGTGGGCGCGGCGATTCAAGCCGCGGCGTGGGCCAAACGTAGCAAGGGTACAACAACCACCGAGACCACGCTGCCAATGCTCGAGGTTCCACGAAAGACCAAAGACTCGGGCTGATTGGACTCGCCACTGACAGGAACACCGACTGAAGGCGGAGTCGGGCAGACTTTTTTCGGGGTGTGTCCCGTCTACTGCCACAGGTTTCGTACGTTTTGCCCCCAGCATACCTCTGTCCCGTTGGTGGCAAGTCCGCAGATATTCTTCTGCCCCGCGGAAAGGCTTTCGAACACGCCCTCTGGCGGCGCGAGCTCGCCGGAAACATGCCCCCAGCACTGCACTATCCCGTCGCTCGTGCGGATACCACAAGTGTAATTCTCGCCGGCAGCCAGGCTCGCGAATGCAACTCCCGCTGGAGGGGTGGACTGGCCAAGAACGTTGCCTCCCCAGCACTGCGCTTGCCCATCGCTCGTGCGGATACCACAGGTGTGCTTTTCGCCGGCAGCCAGGCTCGCGAATGCAACTCCCTCTGGCGGCGTGGACTCGCCAGAAGTGTTGTCTCCCCAGCACTGCGCCAGTCCGTTCGCACGGATACCACAGGTGTGATCGGCGGCGGCGGAAAGGCTCTCGAAGACGACTCCCTCTGGAGGCGTGGACTGGCCAGTAGTGTTTTCCCCCCAGCACTGCGCCAGCCCGTCGCTCGCATGGATACCACAGGTGTAGGCGGCACCGGCAGCCAGGCTCGCGAATACGACACCCCCTGGCGGCGTGGACTCGCCAGCAGTGTTGTCCCCCCAGCACTGCGCCAACCCATCGCTCGCGCGGACACCACAGGCGTGAGAGGCGCCGGCAGCCAGGTTCTCGAACACCACTCCCACTGGTGGCGTGGACTGGCCAAAGTCATTGTGCGCCCAGCACTGCGTCAGCCCATCGCTCGCACGGATTCCACAGGAAAAAGTGTAGCCGACAGCCAAGTTCTCGAACACGGTTCTCTCTGGCGGCGTGGACTGGCCATAGTAGTTATCCCCCCAACACTGTATGAGCCCATCGCTCGCGCGGATTCCGCAGGTGTAGGAGGTGCCGGCAGCCAGGCCCTCGAATGCGACGCCCTCTGGTGGCGTGGACTCGCCAGCAGTGTTTTCCCCCCAGCACTGCGCTTGCCCATCGCTCGTGCGGATTCCACAGGTGTGATAAGAGCCGGCAGCCAGGCTGTCGAACGCAACTCCCTCTGGCGGCGTGGACTCGCCAGCAGTGCCTTTCCCCCAGCACTGCGCTTGCCCATCGCTCGTGCGGATTCCACAGGTGTGAGACATGCGGGCGACCAGGCTCTCGAACACGACTCCCTCTGGCGGCGTGGACTCGCCGTTAGTGTTTTCCCCCCAGCACTGCGCTTGCCCATCACTCGTGCGGATTCCACAGGTGTAAAACACGCCGGCGGTCAGGCTCTTGAACACAACTCCCTCTGGCGGCGTGGACTGGCCAAAATTGTCGATGCCCCAGCACTGGACCAGTTTGTCGCTCGCGCGGATACCACAGGCGTGAGCGGCGCCGACGGCCAAGCTGTCGAACATGACCCCCGCTGGAGGGACGGACTGGCCAACATTGTTGGATCCCCAGCACTGTGCCAGCTTGTCGCTCGCGCGGATTCCGCAGGTGTGATAGTAGCCGGCAGCCAGGCTGTCGAACACGACTCCCTTGGGCGGCGTGGACTGGTCAAGCCCGCCACTCCCCCAGCACTGTGCTAGCCCATCGCTCGCGCGGATACCACAGGCGTGATAGTAGCCGGCATACAAGAGATTGAGCTCTACTGCACATCCGAAGGCATTCGCGCCCGTGCTCACCGTTCCGGCTGGACACGTCGCGCAGGCGCGGTCACTGGTCGCCGTGCCGGCGGCCGAGACGTATTTGCCTGCTACGCAGCCGGTCCACGCCGTGCAGCTTGCCGCGTTGGCCGTGGCGCTGAAGGTTCCGTCCGCGCAAGCCGTGCAGGCGCGGTCACTGGTCGCCGTGCCGGCGGTCGAGGCATACTGGCCTGCCACGCAATCGGTCCATTGAATGCAGGCGGTCGACGAATCACCATCATCGTCAAAGGTACCTTCTTGGCAGGTCGACGGTGTTCCGTCACCATCGCCGCAGGCAGCGTGCACAAAGCCCAACAAGAGCAAGAGAGAATACCTGGTCTTTCTTTGATTAGTCGGCATGCAGGTCTCCATTTCCTATTAGGGAGTATTTGACGCCCAAAGAACATTCGCTGGCAAGCGGCATGTGGCCCAAAGACTAGCCCATGCGCCTCTGCATTCGCCAATCCGTTTGGCACAGGAGGGTTTCAGTTCAGTCGCCAGCAGCGGTGCCTGTTCGGAGGTTCCTTCATTACGGGCAGACCGTCTTCCCAGCTTACTCTGACCTCACGCCAGACGTCAGCCAACAGATCGCAGTACGTTCGCTCGAGCGCAGCCAGATCGAGCACCAGATAGTCGCCGAGCTCGGTTGCCGCGTAGAGGGTAAGCCCGCTCACCATGAGATGGACGACCGGACCGTGCAACTTGGCCGAATCGAGGAGGACACCGTTCTTCAGCGCCCACATTCTGAGCTGGCCGCCGGCATACCCCGCCACCACGGTACCATCCGGACCTTCGACAATCCGCGTAACTGCGCTCGGAGGCGCACCTTCGAAGGCGAACGAAGGTGCCTGGTCGCGTCGGGTTGGCGCCACGAGCTGAAGGCTGCCGTCGTCGAAACCCAGCACGAGATAGCCGTTGGCATGGCCTACCGCGGTCACTCCCGCATCGGCAGGGAGGACGGTCT
>JAZDLZ010000143.1:0-2969 GCA_043801535.1 Pseudomonadota bacterium | reverse complement strand
GCTTCGATCACGCCCGTGGTTGCCGGGTGTGCCAGTGCTCGCCCGTAGCAACCCACACGGATGACCGTTTGGCGCCGTCTCCGGAGGACACCACGCCAACGAGGTAGTCGAGCCAACGAGGCGGAACGGGTGTGATCGTTGCTCGTTGGTCCCCGTCGAGGGTGACGAAAACGGAGCGTCAGCGACACCCGACGCGGACGTGTCTCGGTCGGATCGACATGGCAAGGCACCCGAGGGAGCGCAGGCCGTTCCCGGTCTTTGGTCCTCTGCTCCTAGTTCCTTGTTCAATTCGGCCATTCATTGGAGTGCCATGTCACCGTCGCGCCGCCGGTTGCTGCGGCGAGAATAGCACCTCGAAAGGAATGGAACAAGGAACTAGGGACTAGGCACAGGGAACAGCACGACCAACGGCTTTGGTTCACACCCGCGCAGTACGACTTGCAGACGGTCGAATTTCGCTGGCCGCTCGACGTCGAGACTCACGGGGTATTCGAAAGCCATGTCGACAACAGCATGCGCGGGTCGTGCCGATCTCTTCTGTTTGGGTCAGAAAGTGTGGACGAAGAGGCGAACGGGCGTGGCTGCCTGGTTGCGGGCACGGTGCCTGCTGCCACGGTCGACGACGAAGGCGTCGCCGGCTGAGCACCGAACCACTCCATCGGTGGTTTCGAGCTCGAGGGTGCCTTCGAGGACCAGGCCGGCGTGGCCGTTTTCGCACCAGCTCGGGTCGGCAAATCCAGGGGCGAACTCGAGCACGGTCACTCGCCTCTCTGCATCCGTCTTCTTTTTCTCGAGGGGATGAGAGCCCGAAATCCACGGGAGGGCAGCGAAGGGAATCCTCGTGCATGCCATGGTGGGAGACTATCACGGGCTGCCGTCGGCTGTGCCTCGTCGTCTTCGTTTTCGTATCTGGGCCCGGCACTCCCGGTTGTCGTGGTATAGAAGCGATACCGATCCATGAGCGCGAATGGAAGGCTGCCTCGCCGGTGTGGCGACTATGAGCTCGTCGATCTACTTGGCCGAGGGGGAATGGGCGAAGTATGGCGAGCATATCAGTCGGCGCTTGGTCGGCACGCCGCGGTGAAGCTGATCCGCACCGAGATGCTCAAGGATGGTGACGAGCGTAGCCTCGAGCTGCGACGGCGCTTCGAGCGCGAAATCAAGGCGACGGCATCGCTCACTTCCCCGCACTCGGTCAGGATTTTCGACTGCGGCGTCTCCGACGACGGTTTCTTCTACTACGCCATGGAATTGCTCGACGGCCTCAGCCTGCGAGCCATGGTGGAGCGGCACGGTCCGGTACCAGCGTCGCGAGCCGTTCATCTCTTGGTTCAGGCGTGTGAGTCCCTGGCCGAGGCGCATCATCGCGGGTTGGTTCACCGAGACGTAAAGCCGGCGAATATCTGCGCGTGCCGGGTCGGGCTCCAGACCGACTTCGTGAAGGTGCTGGATTTCGGCCTGGCCAAAGGAACCGTCGGGATTGGGTTGGGCGATTCCCAGCTTACGGCCGACGGCACGGCGCTGGGATCGCCAGCCTTCATGCCTCCCGAGGTGGCAAGCGGACAGCACGCGGTCGGGCCGCTTGCGGACATCTACGCCCTCGGCTGCGTCGCATACTGGCTGGTTACCGGGAAGCTCGTGTTCGAGGGGGAGACCGGTCTCCAGATGATCCTCAAGCACGTGCAGGTTCCCCCCGAGCCGCCATCGCGTCGGGTCGGTAGGCGCCTGCCAGGTGGACTGGAGCGGGTCATTCTCCGGTGTCTCGAGAAGAGGCCGGAAGATAGACCACAAGGAGCGAGAGAGCTCGCCGGGGCGCTGCGCGCCGCAGAGCTCGATGATGAAGAGGCGTGGACCGCAGAACGCGCCGACGCCTGGTGGGCCACAGTTCCAACGCCGACCCCAGCACCCGTGGCTTCGGTGCTGGCGGCCTCAGCGCTCGCGCCAACGGGATCGACGGCGTCGCTAGAGTCGCCAGAATCGCCACCGGCGCTGGGAAAGGCGCCTGCTTCAGAGCCGGCCGGCGTGGCGCCGCCCGCGGCTCCTGCGGTGACTCGCCCGGTCGCCAAGAAGGCAATGATAGTCGAGCGCGAGCGGGCCGTCGTCGAGCTTCAGGAGCAGTTCGTCCAGAGCCACATCGACGCAACCGAGCTGGGCCGGCGCATCGAGAGGGTCGAGCGGGCCAGCTCGACCGGAGAGATTCGGGCGCTCTTTGCAGACTTGCCAGCGCCAGCTGGCGCAACAACGGTCGAGGCCGCTCCGCAGGCAGCTGCCGGCCATAGCAGCCGCGTTCTCGCGACGGTCCAGCCTGAAGGCGAGCGAGTTCCCACTCTGTCCAGGAGCTCCCGCGACTTGATTGCCGTATTCGGTGGCCGCAGCGTTGCCGGCCATTGGAGGCCTCCGTCTCTGGTCAACATGGTCTGCGTGTTCGGAGGAATCCAGCTCGATCTGCGGCACGCCGAGCTCCTGCCTGGCTGTACGACCCTGAAGGTCGTGGCGGTGTTTGGCGGGGGCGAGATAATCGTTCCTCCGGGGCTGTATTTCGAGGTGGACGGCATTGGCATCTTTGGCGGCTTTGACGAGGGAGCTCCAGTGGCCGAGCCGCCAGCTGACCAAGAGACGCCGTGGCTGCGGATTACCGGCGTGGCGTTGTTCGGCGGACTGGCGGTGAAAGTGGCAAAGGAGGGTGGGGCAACGCGAGACTCGTTTCGTCGAGACCGGCGGCGGCGAGCACCCCAGCTTCCCCCTGCCACGCCGCAAAATGGTGAGGTCGATAGAGGCGACTAGTCGATGAACTGCTCGGTTTCCGCTGACGCATCCCCTCATTTCTTTCGGTCGACGTAGTCGTGGACTTGGTCTTTGACCGCGACGTGGACTTGAACTTGGACGTCCAGTCGATGACTCGGGTCAACGCTTGCCGACCAAGTTCAGGTCCAAGTTCAGGTCAACCTGGGGTCAACGTCTAAGTCCAC
>JAZDLZ010000142.1:0-2479 GCA_043801535.1 Pseudomonadota bacterium | reverse complement strand
TGCAGGATCAACGACCGCATAGAGGGTGCTTGTGCCTGGCGCCAGGCCAACAGTGCTGAACGCAAACTGCATGTATTTGGCGCCAGGCAATCCGCGGAATCCTCCGCCGACAGTTGGCAGAATCATGGCGGCAGAAAGCTGGATACCACCTGCTTCTGGCAGTCCGTCGAACACCGCGACCTCGACGTTGCTCGCCGTGACATCACCAGCATTGTAGGCCCAGATACTCAAAATGACCGGATTGCCCTCCATCTCCAGCGGAGAGGTGGCGGCATTCGCCAGGTAGAGATCGACGAGCGGAGTAACGTCCAGCATGCCGACAGCAGTATTGTTCCCTTCGGCCAATTCAGAAATCTGATCGTCGGGATCAACGACCACTTCGATGCGCTGGAACCCAGGGAGCCCAGTAGTGTCGAGGCTGAAGCTCACCGTGGCTGCTGCCCCTGCCGCGAGCGTACCTACATCGACAATCTGGCCGGTGCTGGCCAGAAGCGCGGTGACGCCGTTCGCTGGCTCAATCCCCTCGTTCACGATCGTTGCGTAGACGGTGACCGTGGTCCCCTCGGTGACAGTGCTGGCCGGCGAGAAGGTGACCGCCGACTCGGCGACCACCAAGTCCACGTGCTCGGTCACCACCAGCGGGCGCCATGCCAAGTTGTTCGACTCAAGAGCCTCGACGATCAGGTTTTCCTCGTCGATGGTCGTGTAGATTGCATAGAGTCCCACCGGGAAGCTCAGGCCAGTCAGCACCGCCGAAGCCTCCCCGAGGGCGGGAACACCGGCCAGCGTCTGGGTACCGAGGAGCATTCCACCGTCCGTCGGGTCTCCGTCGTAGAAGCGTACTGCGACCGGCTCAGTCACATCATCATTGCCATCATTGCGAATCGTGGCCGTGACGTCTACGGCGTCGCCATCGCCCACACGTGGAGGCGTGAACTGCAGGTCATTCGCGGTGACGACCAAATCAGGCTGCCGGCGGACCCGAATGCCGAGGTAGTAGCAATGGATGTTGTCGGCCTCGTTTGCCTCAAGCACCTGGCCGAGAGAATCGACCACCAGTGTGAAGGTCTGTCCGCCGACGAGGCCAGTAGTGGCTGCGCTCATCACAACCGGCGCCTGCTCCCCTGCCGCGAGCCCGGCAATGACCTGCTCTCCGATCAATTCGCCTCGATCCTGCGACCCACGAAGCACACGCACCGCGAATGCTCCTGCTGCCGCTGCGCCCGTATTCTCGACGGTGAAAGCAAGCTGCACAGTGTCTCCCTCAACCGGACTCGACGGAGAAAACACGATCCCCTGACCGCCAACTGCGAGATTGGGACCAGAAGCTCGAATCGCGAGCACCGACTGCGCGGTGATATTGGGATCCCCTCCCCAGCTTCCATCCGCCATCTGCGTCGAAGCCAGATAGCCAAGACCGGCTGCAATCGTGCCGCTCACTGGACGTCCAGAAGCGAGAAGACCGCGCACTGCCAGAGCCGTCTCGAGTGCACCAGTCCCCATTCGTCCATCAGGTTGCTGGCTGGCAACCAAGAACGCCACCGCCCGATCAACTGTCGGACCGAGGACCAGCCACGGGAACCGGGGTTGTGCAGCCCCGAAGAGCACTAACACCTCGCCGGTCATTGAAACCAACGACGCCTCCCCGTGAACGCCCCAGCCGCCGTCGAGATTTTGATGCTCTGCAACGGTGAAAACGGCCTCCTCACCAACTTCGAATGATGCCTGTTCGAGTAGCGCCTCGGCCGCCAATGTCGTATCCAGTACCGACGTTTTGTTGTCGTCGAAGCCCAAGCCCCAGCCCCCAGAGCGAAGATGAGTGGCGATGAGCAGCGCGACCTCGTCGGCAACCATGAACTCAAGACCAGAACCGTGCAGCGCAGCGACCGTCCTGGAAACATCATCAACATTGCGACGCCGCTGCCGCTCGTTGGCCAGCCAAGAGACTCCCGCCTGATATACCGGGTTGCCCTGCATCCCTAGAGCGGCAAACGCCGAGACCACCGTCGAGGTATCCCGAACTGTCGTCGCCTGTCTTGAGCTACTCCAACTTCCGGATGGCTCGACGCTGTTGGCCAAGAATCCGACAGCGCGTTCGAGGGATGTCTGGGCTCTTACCGAAACACTCAACAGACCTACCGCCAAAAACGAAAGAACCAAACTCACTCGCCGCATGTTCGTCTCCAATTTTACTGGTGGTACGATTCACCCTGCTCACGCTCGATCTGCCACCGGACACGGGGTCGCCAAGTCGCGTTGTACTCATTTTGGAGTTAAGGGGCAAGCGAATAAAACGACATAATCACACCACGGCTGCGGATCAACGAAGGGCAGATACGATCGGCAACCTGGGTTGCCTTTTTGTACCCCTGCCAGATGCACGTTTTTCGAACTGACCGAATTTCGTGACCAAACGTTCACAGTTTGGCGTCTCCAGGTCCCTTCCGGCCGGACAAGTTCCACCTATCTGCCAACTCCG
>JAZDLZ010000122.1:0-2495 GCA_043801535.1 Pseudomonadota bacterium | reverse complement strand
CAAGGGACCGGGAACAGCACGACCAACGGCTTTTGTTCACACCCTGTCCAGACGCCGGAGCATGTAGATGTCTACATGCGCTCTGCTCCAGAGGGATTCTCCCTTGCAGAAAACGAAGTCTCGGTCATGGAAGGCTATGAGCACAAGGTACTTGGCTACATTCGCGTCGGGTACGGCGACGGCGATTGCCCAGAAGGAGCTCTCGGACAAAAAGATCTGATTCGAGAAATCCAGGAGCGAGCCCATTGGGTAGGCGCCAACGCAGCCATCTACCTGCTTCCGCTGCCGCACGCTCGCGCCGCCCGCTGCTGACGGCTATCACGTTGCACGACGACTGCGAGGCGCCTACCCTGTAGTCATGGCAACAACCATGACACTGACGGCCGACGACCTATGGCCTTTGGTGAAGAAGCTGCCTCCCGAGGAGATGGTGCGCCTGGCCAGGCTGACACTGATGGCAGCAGCGCGTTCTCCCGACAGCGATCGGGAGGCGTATCAGGCGATACCGCCGACTGCCAACGAGCTCTCTGGCGAAGAGGACGCGCTGTCTTGGGAGGCAGAAGGCTGGGAGAACGTGGATGCGTCGCGGTGAGATTCGATGGTACACGTTCGCCTCGCCTGACAAGCGCCGCCCCGTGCTGCTTCTGACCCGCGACTCGGTCATCGGCTCTCTGAACGAGGTCCTTGTCGCACCGGCAACCCGCATAATCCGGGGAATATCCACCGAGGTAGTTCTTACGTCCACCGATGGCATGCCGGCAGCATGCGCCCTGAACTTCGATCATGTTGCGCTGGCGCAGCGTTCCCGCATCGGAGCGGTGATTGCCAACCTGCCGCTCGCACGCTGGCCGGAGGTTCTCCGTGCCCTCGTCATTGCCTGTGGTTTCGATCCGCCGCCCAGCATGTGACTTCCCATCCTCCTGCTACATTTGGGACAAACGAGGCTCTTTCGCACGGCAGGAATCTGCCGCAGACGACAACCCGTGGCAAGCCTGGTTGATGGGAGCGATTTTCCGCTACAATTCCATCCAGGGTCACGATCACAATCACAATGGGTACGACTCCCGACGATTCGTTGCTTCACCCAGACGGTACGATGGAAGAGCCCCGGCACAGGGAGGAGCCCACCCAGTACCAGAAACCGAAGTCCCTCGATGTCTGTGGGCAGCGAGCGAAGGTGTCGAGTCGTGGCAAGGGAGCGCCATCCTTCCTTTTGCCCGACACGATGGTGGACCAGTTCCGGGTGGTGCGGCAAGCGGGACGGGGGGGAATGGGAGAAGTGTATCTTGCGCGCGACACGCTGCTCAATCGCAGAGTGGCGCTGAAGGTCATTCATCCGCGCTACCTGGATTCCGAGGAAGCAGTGGCGCGCTTCATGCGCGAGGCGCAGCTCACTGCAAGGCTCTCGCACCCGCACATCGTGACGATTTTCGCAGTGGGCAGGCACGAGGGCCGGCCGTATTTGGCACTGGAGTATCTCGAGGGACAGAACCTGCGGCAACGAATCGATGAGGAGCGGCCGGGAATGCGCGAGTCGCTGCGCATCGCGCTGGCGATTGCCCAGGCGCTCTCCGAGGCGCACCGGCATCAGGTGCTGCACCGCGATCTCAAGCCCGACAATGTAGTGTTGGCGAAGGATGGCCGGCTGCGGCTGGTCGATCTCGGTCTGGCCAAGATGACAGTGACAGCGACGCCACCTCGAACGGTGAAGATCGGGGAAGCAGAGAAGGTCGAGAGGTGCGCTAGCGCCGGATCAGGGACGCAGGGGACGGCAACCAGAGCCGGAAACGAGGGAACAGGCGAGAGCAAGCCAGAGAGCGAGAGTGAGAGCGAGCCAGAGAGTGATGAGACCGGCGAGAGCGAAGAAGAGGCCTACTACAAGGCTACCGCAGCAGGGACAGTGCAGGGTACGCCAGCGTACATGGCGCCCGAACAATGGCGGGGAGAGGAGAGCAGCGAGGCAACGGATGTATGGGCGCTTGGCGTAATCCTCTACGAGCTACTGGCTGGCCGGCGACCATACCTGGAAAAGAATGCTCGCTTTCTCGGTTCGGCGGTGATGCAGCCTGTGCCGGTACCGGCGCTGGCGCTGGCGCTGGCACCGAGCCATGACATTCCGGTCGAGCTGGCGGAATTGGTTGGTCGTTGCCTGGAAAAGGAAGCGGCCAGGCGACCTCCGGCAGCTCAGGTTGTCGACGTGCTCGATCGCTCGCTGTCCGAAGGCAGGCGTCAAGCCAGTGCCGAGCAGAGCCCGTTCCGTGGGTTGTTTCCGTTCTCCGAGCGCCACTCCGAGCTGTTTTTCGGTCGTGACAGCGAGGTCGCGGTCTTCCTGGAGAACCTGCGGGAGCAGGCAGTGTTGCCGGTAGTAGGACCGTCGGGTGCTGGCAAGAGCTCGTTCGTGCAGGCCGGGGTGATTCCGCGCTTGCGCGAGCAGGGCGCCTGGACGGCGCTGGCAATCCGTCCTGGTGCAGATCCATTTGGCGCGCTGGTGGCTC
>JAZDLZ010000114.1:0-3930 GCA_043801535.1 Pseudomonadota bacterium | reverse complement strand
CGTCGTCCCGGCCGGTGTACTGTTCGGCCGCCTCGACGGGAATCCTGGCGCGCACGATGGTCCTGACGTCGCGAGCGAGCGTGACCGTGGCACTGGCGTCGATCGGCGTCTCGCTGCCTTCGACTTCGGCAACGAGCTCGTCGAGCGTCGGGTTCGCGTTCGGTTCGGAAGCCGGATCGAATCGCAGCCGCAACCGGCGCACTGCGACTATCTCGGTATCGGCGGCGGTGCGTACCGTCAGCCTCACCTGGGCGGGGAACCCGTCCGGGCAGTCGAACGGAGGAGGCGACGGGGCGCCAGGCATCCCGGCGCACATCGCCTCGAGCACCGTCGGGTCGATCGAATTCTCGAGCGTCGCGGTCGGGTCGCTACCGAGATCGAACGACGGAAACGTCGCCGCCCCTTCCTCACCGAGCAGCTTGGTGAGCTCGGCCTCCGCAACCAGGCAGGGATAACCGTCGTTCGCGGCACCGGAAACCAGGCACCAGCTCCATTGGTACGAGACGATCGTCTCCCCCTCCGGAACATAGAGCACGGGAGTGAAGGTAGTAGTCTCGCCAGTCGCTGGCGCCGGCGGCTCGCTGCGAATGGCAAGCACTCGCACGCTGGCGAGCCGATTGTAGGGATCGAAATCCCTGCCGCACCCTCCGCCGCCAGCAATCACGCCGAGCGCTGCCGCGATGGAGAGCAACTTCCTCTTGTCAACCGACGTCTTGGTGATCATTGGTCTTCTAACCGGAATCGATAGGTAAAGCTGAGACTGTAGGGGATGGCCACGCCGTCGCGCGTGGCAGCCTCGAATTGCTCGGCCAGCGCCGCGGCGCGCGCTGCCTCGTCGAGCTCGGGATACCCCGAGGTCTTGAGAATCCTGACGTCCGTCACCTTGCCAGTGGCATCGATGGCAACCATGACGAGCACGTCTGCCTCGATTCCCTGGGCCTTCAGAGTGTCCGGATAGGCAGGTATGCTCGGCCGCGCTCTCTTTGGCAACACGTACTTCACTCCGACGGTCGGAATGCGGCTGGCTACCTGGTTGTGCCGTTCCGCCTGGCCGTCGCCGCCGCCACGAGAGTCGGCATCAGTGGCAGTCTCCGCCGGGCGAGCGGCAACGTCCGCGGGTGCCACGGCCCGGCCGGCGGTCTCGCCGTCGCGGGTATTGCCAACCGCGAAGACCGGGCCATTGCCTTCGCCGTCGCCGTCGCCCGCAACCGTAGCTTCCAGGCTGATCCCGACCACTCGTGGCGGCGGACCTTTGCGCGGCGGCTCCGCCACTGGAGGAGGAGGTGGTGGTGGTGGTGGTGGCGGTGGCTCGACTGGGGTGGGTTTGGGTCTTGGTTTGACGATCGGCACCTTTTCGGGTTCTTCGGGTTCTTTGGGTTTTTCCTGATCCTCCGCGGGCTTTGGCTTCTCTTCCTTGGCCTTGTCCATCGGCTCCCGCATCTCGATCTCCAGCCGGTCGCGCTGTGCTCGGTTGCCACGCTCCATGCCGGACACCAGTATCCCGATGCCGACCACCGAGGAGTGCGCGGCGGTCGAGCCAAGCAAGATGGCGAGACCGAGCACCACCTTGGCAGCGAATCGCCGAGGAGGATGAACAGTCGGATCGTACTCCTTCTGTTCCTGGGTAAGGCCGCAGCAAGTACGGGCGGCAATGCGACGCCTCGCCTCTACTCGCAGGGCCCGCTTGCGCTGGGCGAGCGGCAAACGCGGTGCCCGGCAGTGCCCGTCCATCTGCTTCATTCCGTCGTCCGCTCCACGTCCAAGGCGAACGCCGTGATCCCGTTCTGTTTCACCATGTCGACAATCTCGATGACCTTTCCGTACTCCACGCCCCTGTCGGCCGAGATGACGGCCTGGGTCTTGGGATTGGCTGCCGTTTCCTGCCGGACCACCGCCGCCGCCGCCTCGAACGAGCTCTTCTCGCCATTGAGCAGGAGGTCACCCGCCTTGGTGTAGACGAGATTGACCGTCGACTCTACTCGGCTCCCGCCGCTGGCGGCCTTGGGAAGGTTCACCTGCAGGCTCGCCCGGACGATCGCGCTCGCGGTGAGCATGAAGATGACGAGGAGAACGAGAACGATGTCGACGAACGGCACGATGTTGATCGTCGCCAACGGGCCGTCGTCGTCTTGGGCATGATGCAGGCTCGCCATAGTCTACCTCCTCGGTGTCGTGTCGATCCTCTACTACTGGGCACCGCGCGGAACGTCGATTGCCTTGAGACTCGACAAGAGCACCTTCGCCAGCATCTCGGAGTCGGTAATGGCGCGTTTCACCCTGGCCTTGAACCCGTTGTAGGCTATCACCGCCGGGATGGCAACAAGGAGCCCAATGGCGGTGGCGACGAGCGCCTCGGCAATGCCACCCATGACCGCCGAGCTGGCTTCGGCGATGTTGGCCGACAGATCGCGAAAGGCGCGAATGATCCCGAGAACGGTGCCGAATAGCCCGATGTACGGCGCGTTGCTCGCCAGGGTGGCGAGAAAACCGAGGCGCCGCTCGTAACGGGCCTTCTCGCGTCCGAGGGCACCGGAGATCAGGTCTTCGACCGACTCGGGTCCCTTCTCGTACGCCCGCAAGCCAGCCAGGACGGCGTTGGTCTCGAGAGCATCCCGGCACTCCAGCGCGGTCGCCGCCGCTTGCATGTCCCCCTTTTCGAGGGCCTTGGCAAGCGAGCTGCGGATCGCGTCAACGTCGACGGTTCGGCGCTTGTAGAAGACCCACCTTTCGATCATCACCGCGATCGAGGCGAGCGAGAGGACAATGAGAAGCCACAACACCCACTCGGCGTGGAACAAGGGAAGGTTCAGAATAGTCTGGACGAGGGTATGAGTCGTATTGTTCATGTCGCTGCCCTTTTTCCAAGGCTCCTGCTGGTTCTAGCACAACAAGACTACTGTTGCGCCCGAGCATTCGCTGCTGCGAGCGCAAGCTCTGCATAAGACCCGAAGAGTAGCCTACTTGTTGCCTTGGCGCTGGCGTGAGCTTGGCATGCGGCAGAGATCTGACGTCTCCTGTCGGAGATTCACCGCCTCGCCGCCTTCGCGCGTTGCCGAAGTGACGGAAAAACCAGGGTGGCAGAAACGCACCCAGTCGCCGGAACGGAGTCGCGCGGCGCTCGAGCTCGCCGAGCGATCCCGTCGAGCACTGGCCAAAGGGTTAGGCCCAGAGGCATGTGGGCGGGCCTGGGCGCTCCCTGATATCGCTGTAGGCCGGTAACTGGCTGACACCGAGCGGAAAGCTCGGCGCCAACGCGGCCTGGTACCGCCTGAGCCTGCTCACCCTGAACGTCCTCTCCGGCGATGAAGATCCATGCACTACCGGCAGAGCTCAAGAAGGCACGCCCCAAGAGGCTGCGCTTCGTCTTGTTCACCCTGGCCGGCAGGATCGTCTCGCATGCCGACAAGCTCATAGTGTACCTCGGCGAGCGTGCCGCGAGACTCGCCGGCCTCGTCGCTGCACGCGCCAAGCTCGCCGCGCTGTATGCACAATTTGCTGGTCCATGACCGCACGCTGCTTCTCCGGCTACACGAAAATCGATCGGCAGGCAACGCGACCGCGACCGCGACCGCGAAGGATCGACCGCGAGGGATCGACCGCGACCGCGACCGCGAAGGATCGACCGCGACCGCGATTGTCGTCCTCGAAAGAACCCACACGGGCGCGACTCCGTCGACGATGCGAGACTCGCAATCTGGCGAGATCAAGGACGGCAACCGGCGCAATGGCAGCGTCAGTGCAATAGCGCGCGAAGCATGTGTTTGAGACGAACGCCGAGTCGCTGGATTGTCAGGGCATCGGCCATTCGTGCAGCGCCGATCGCGGCGGACAGGTCGACGGCGCCGAGTGATTCGTGCAGGCTGGCGTTGGCTTCGCAAAAATACTTGCGGCGCAGCGCCTGTCCTTCGATAGGCAGTCCCTCGCAAAGCC
>JAZDLZ010000061.1:0-4094 GCA_043801535.1 Pseudomonadota bacterium | reverse complement strand
CGGTGGCTGGAGGAGAGCAAAGAAGAGCGAGTGTTCCTTTCCGAGATCGAGCGGGCAGCGGAGCTCTGGCAGCAACGAGGCCGGCGTGACGAGGAAGTGTGGCGGGGAGACGCGCTGGCCGAGGCGCGGCGCAAGCTCGCGCGCCTGGCCACCCCGGTGCCAGAGCGGATATCCCAGTTCCTGCACGCTGGCCTGCGCGAGGAAGAACGGCGGCGGCGGCGCAAGCGAGCCCTGACCGCGAGCGGATTCGCGTTGCTGGCAGTGGTGGCGGTGGCGTCGTTGTTCACGGCGCAGCAGATGGGTGCCCAGCGGTTCTCGGCGTTGAAAGGATGGAGCCGGGCGCAGCAGGGCGAGGCCGAAGCTCAGCGGGAAGGCGCAAGCGCAGCACTCGGCCGCGGCCACATGGTCGAAACGCGTGCCAGACTGCGCAGCTCGCTGGAGACCCAGGATTCTCTCCTCGGTCGAGCGCTCTTCTGGAAGCTCCAGCGCGAGCCGTTGGAGTGGACTCTCGACCTCGGCAGCATCGCTTATGACGTGGCGTATGCGCCGGACGGTCGTTCGGTGGCGGTCGCCTGTCACGACGGCGTGGTGTACCTCGTCGACGTCGAAACGACCGAGATCCGCCCGTTCCGCAGCGACACCGGCGCCGTGCTTTCGGTCGCGTATGCGCCGGTCGGCAACTTTCTGGCGGGTGGCCATCTCGGCGGCCGAGTGAGCATCTGGAATCTGGCGACCGGATCCTACAGTACCCTCGGCGGGCACAAGAAAGATGTTCCGAGCGTTGCCATCAGCTCCGATGGCAAGCGTCTGGCATCGGCAGGGCGGGATGGTACGGTACGCATCTTTACGATGCCGCCGTCTGGCATTCCGGAACGGACGCTCGAGGTTGGTACCTCTTTGAACATGGTTGCTTTCAGTCCCGACGGGAGCGTCGTGGCAGTGGGTGGCCAGAGCAAGAAGATATCGCTGTTCGACGCCGGCTCCGGCAAGGAAGTCGAGCTCATTGGCAGCGATGCGGGCAGCACGGCTCTGGCTTTCAGCCCGGACGGAAGGTTGCTGGCATCGGGCTCCCCAGACAATTCGATCAGTCTGCTGAGCGTCGATTCGGGCGAGGAGGTGGGCGCGTTGCGAGGGCATACCGCCAGTCTGCTGATGCTCTCCTTCAGCCCGGACGGGAAGCTGCTGGCGTCGGGCAGCATGGACAAGAGCGTTCGCCTGTGGGACGTGACGCGCGGCGAGACCATTGGTATCCAGGGTTCTCGCGGAGAAATCATTCGCGGAGTTGCTTTCAGCGGAGACGGCAGCCGAGTGGCGCTTGCTGGCTTAGACGCGAAGCTCCGCCTGTGGCGAGTGGCGAGCGCCAGCGATGGAGTCGGGACGATCGCGAATCGGCAAGGGATGGGCGGGGATGGCGGGCATCAGGGGGAGCACGGGCACAAGCTGGCGGCAACCGGGCTCGATTTCAGTCCCGACGGACGGTTGCTCGTTTCCTCGGGCGTCGACGAGACGCTACGAGTCTGGGACGTGAAGACCGGCGAGGAGAAGCAGCAATTCACCGGACACCGTGGCTATGTGGAAACGGTCGCCATGAGTCCCGATGGAATGCTGATTGCCAGTGGCGGGCACGACATGGCGATCCGATTGTGGGATGCATCCTCTGGACGACTGCTCCGGCTGCTGTCTGGCCACGTGAGCTGGGTTCGCGGCGTCGTATTCAGCGCCGGCGGCAAGACGTTGGTGTCTGGTTGCGCAGACAGGACGATTCGACTCTGGGATGCCGCCACTGGAGTGGAGATTCGCAAGCTGGTCGGACACAAGGCCGATGTAGCGGGAATCGCCATCAGCCCGGACGATCGGCTGCTGGCATCGGCAAGCCAGGACGGTACCCTGCGATTGTGGGATGTTGCCAGTGGACGAACCGTGGCAACTCTGGCCAGCAATGCCCAGATGCAGGCGGTGGTTTTTTCGCCCGATGGCCGGATTGTCTATGCCAGCGGCTTTGACGGCGCGGTTCGTCTCTGGGAGCTCGCCAGTAAGCGCGATCGGATTCTCTACCAGCACGCGGAGACTGGACTGGATTGTTATCTTTCGGTCGATCCGTCTGGCGGGCAACTTGCCGTTCCGGCGAAGGATCGGGTTCTCCTCTTGAGCACCGATAGCGGTGACCAGAGAACGCTCGGGCGCTGTCGGGGGAATGCCCATCGGACGGCCTTCAGTCCCGACGGACGGCTGGTGGCAGCGACGGCGCACGACGGAACCGTCAGGGTGTGGGACGCCGACCGATCCGTGCCCCATTGGCGGGCGCCATTGTTGCTGCGCTCGCCGCTGCGCCTCTTCACCCACCGCGGCTGGATTCGGCCAGAAGACATGCCGGCTGCCAGCGCACCGCCTGGGGTACCTGGCGCCAAGTGGGAGCGGGCTGTCGAGGATCGCGGCATTCTGGGGACGGCCGATGCCGGCGGCGACAGGTTTCTCTGTCTCCAGGTCGCTGGCGAGCGGCTCGAGCAGTGGGATCTCGCCACCGATGTGCAGGTGATGAGCGAGAAGATGCCAGGGCTCGAGGGATTGGTGGGTATCGAGGATGGCTGTGCCAGTCTGGCTGGCGGAGAAGTACGCGTCCACCGGCGCGGCGCAACAACGATGCCACTGGGGTTGACCGGCGCAGTCGCCTTTGCCAGCCACCAGGGCGAGCTGCTGGTCACCGTCGGACAACAGATGTTCGTCGTCGATTCGTCGTCGGGTACCACCAAGGCGAGCTACCCCGTCGACCTGGGCGTCTCCGCGGTCGGCCGCGTCGGGGATTGGCTGGTAGTGGGTTACCAGCAAGGACAGGTCGAGCTTGTGCCCGCCCGACCTGGTGCGCCCAAGCCAACCCATACCTTCAAGGGAGCACCGTCGTGCGCGGTCACTCGGCTGGTTGCTGGTCCGCCAGGAACGCTGGCCGGTGGTTACGCCAACGGCACGGTCATTGTGTGGACCATCGCCGACGGCGCCGCGCTGGAATCGGCCAAGCTGCACGGCCCGATTCAGCACCTGCTCTACTCCGGCGAAAAGCTGGTCGTGGCGACCGAGGTGGGGCAGCATCTGGTGTGGGACTTGAGCGCGTTTCTGGAGGACTACTGCGAGCTGATGCGCCAGGTATGGCGGTCTATCCCGGTAGTCTGGGAGAATGGTCTACCAGTGAGCAGGAGATCGATACCCGAGCACCGTTGCGCTGGCGAGGTGCGGTGAATACGTGCGGTCCAGTCACGGGCAGCGGTCGTGATCGTGCCCTAGTCGCAGAAGGAAGCCCGCGGGGGAGAGGAGCTCCACGCCAAGGCCAGCGACGGACTTGGCAAGCACAGGATCATTGGCCACATCCCCGTCACCGGAAACCAGACAGCTCGGTGCCAGGCGAACGGCGAGCTCCAGAAACGCGTCGTCCGTCTGATCGCGGCAGCGACGCGGGGGGGCTGGTACGGCGTGCACGGTTGAGCCGGCGACGAGATCTCCGACGAAGCGGAGAACGTGCGTCCAGCGTATTTGGTATTTCTGGATGAGCTTGGGTCGTGCCAGGACTCGAGCGACTTCCACGACGGCCACTGCCGGGATGTGCGCCTCGAAATCGCGCTGCTGCCACGCTCGCAAGACGCGCCCCGACACTCCGTCGGGCTTGTGGACGGCGGAAACCCAAATGTTAGAGTCGAGGACTGCGAGGATCATGGGAGGTCACGGAACGCGTTGCTCGCGCCGCAGGTCGGCAATCGCCTGGGCCACGTCTCGCTCCACTTCGTCGGCGGAGAATTCGCTAGATAGGACGGAGCGTTCGCGGAGGACATCCTCGATGTCCTCTTCCCAAGACGCAGCAGGGATGAGCACCTCCACTACTTCTCCCTCCTGCACATCGATTTCTTCCAGGGGACGGAGCACTCCCCTCTCGAATACCGCTCGAAACTGGCGACGTCCCTTCATGATCCAAGGAATACTGCACGGCTGCGGCTTTCGCAACAGCCTCCTTTCGTTGGGGTGTGATCGGTGCTCGTTGGTCCCCCGTCGATGGCGGCGAAACCAGAGCGTCAGCGATACCCGACGTGGACGTGTCTCGGTCGGATGGA
>JAZDLZ010000056.1:0-2924 GCA_043801535.1 Pseudomonadota bacterium | reverse complement strand
GCTTTCGATCAATTCGGTTGTCGCTGCCTTGGGATTGAGAGTGGGTGCTCGAATGGCCGCGGCCAGAAGCCGATCGGGAAGATGGTGTTCGAAAGCGGCGAGCATGGGCTCACGGCCACCCAGTACGACGCGGGGCGGCCGTCCACGTAGAGCAGTGATTCCGTCGTATCGGGCCAGCAGGTCGCGAGCAGCCTCTCGGTGATGGTGCTTGATGTGGTCGGCGATGTGCTTCTGGATTCGGAGCTGCCGCCAACCGCCGCGCTGCACTCGATCGGGAATCTCGGCTTCGAGCGAATCCGCGACGAATCCGCCGACGGTGAGCTCCAGGATCCGGACTTCGTCTGTCTCGGCGACGGCAATCAGGGCGATGTCGATGTCACTAGCCGACCGAGCGAGCGGGACAAGGCTCGGGCGCGGGCGAACGACGAGGCGCGTTTCCATGGAGGTATGGGCCAGGACAGCGAGGTCGATATCCCGGGACTCGCAGTAGAAAGCTGCGATACCCTCGAAACCTACGTCTTGGCGCTGCTTGACTACGTTCGTCGCGTAGCCTTCGGCACGGCCGAGGTCACGTTCCAGCATGGCGGCGACTTGATCCGGCAGCAGTTGCAGCTTTTCCCTTTCCCTGGTGAGCGCGTTTTTTAGCACAAGCCGTGCCCGCTCCCGCTGCTGTTCGTCGTTCCAGCAGGAGTCCAGGTGCAGTGACACCAAGTGGTATGGTCGGACATCAAGAGACGCCAAGCCCTTGACCAGCCCTTCGAGTGAAACAGCGGCCAGTGAGCCGTGATCGCGGACTTCGATTTCGTTCAAGGACCGTCTTGCCACTTGCCAGTGTATTGCGAGCGGTGTGCCGTGAGCATCACGGGCACACACTCCGGGTCGGAAGCGTGCACGCAGTGCACTCGGGCAGCCATTCCGGGCAGCCATTCTGCGGCAAGGCAGTCCCCCGGAAATTGTGCATGACGGGCGGAATGATCGGGCCTCGTCAAGCCTTGGCAGCGTCTCCCTAAAACGGCGATAGTGACCACGAGCGCAGCGTGGCTTCGCCGCGCGGAGCGAGTCGCGGCGCTGCACCAATTTGGTGGTCGCCCGGGAGATGACGCGCCGCGGTTCCCCTCCTCGGAGAGGAGGGGCGGAGGGGAGGTTGTGAGGCGCGCTAGCGCCGGATCAGGGGCGTCTCTTCGATGGTTGGTACGGTTCTTGTTGGGGCGGGGAACGGTTGCTTCAGTTCCCAGAGCAACCTGGAGGAAACATGGCGCCAAAGCTGATTCTGGTATCGAATCGTGAGCCATTCGTGGTCAAACGAGGGGTAGGTGGTACGGTGCAGACGCAGCGAGTCAGCGCCGGCCCAATGGGTGCGTTGGAGCCGGCAATGGCAGCGGTCGGAGGCAGTTGGATAGCCTGGTCCGGGTTCGAACGGGAGGCTCCCAAGGACGGCGAATCACTGCCCGAATGGCTGAGCCTGCCGATGGGAAACCGAGTGTGCAAACTAGGGCGCGTCCCGCTAACTGAGCGAGAAGCTTCGCTCTACTACTATGGATTTGCTTGCCGCGCTCTCTGGCCATTGATGCACCTGCAACTCGGTAGGGTCGAGTTCGACCCGGAGGCTTGGCGGGCATACCGTCGAGTTGGCCAGCGCTTTGCCGATGCGGTCGCCGAGGTCTATGAGCAAGGCGACCGGATATGGATTCATGACTACCATCTGGCGCTCGTGCCGGGCATGCTACGGCGGGCGCTGCCAGATGCCGCCATCGGCATGTCCTGGCACATTCCGTGGGCTCCGACGGATGCTGTTCGGGCGTTGCCTTGGTGTCGGGAGGTGATCGAGGGAGTTCTGGGCGCGAATCAGATTGGACTCGGTCTGCCCCGATATTCGAGACAGTTTCTCGACGCAGTCGAGGAGCTCGTCCCCGGTGCCGAGGTGGTTCGTCACGACCATGCTTCTGGCATGGTCACCTTTGGGGGACGGCAGATTCGGGTGGGAGCCTTTCCGATTGGCTGCGACTACGGCCGCTGGGAACAACTGGCCCGAGCTGCGCGGAGCGGCAGGGCAGTGCGCCTGCGCAGAAACCTCGTCGCAGAAAAACTGGCGCTCGCCGTCGATCGGCTCGATCACACCAGGGGCATGCTCGAAAGGCTGGCGGCAGTGGAACGGTTCTTCGATCGATTCCCTTCCTGGCGAGGACGTCTCGTATTTTGTCAGATCGCGGTGCCTTCGCGGACGCGGGTCGAGGAGTACCGAGAGCTGAAGAGAGATGTCGATGGTCGCGTGAACCAGATCAACGCGCGTTTCAACCAAGGCAACTGGCTTCCCGTTCGCTATCAGTACCGGTCCTTCGAGCAGAGCGAGCTTGCAGTCTACTATGCTGCCGCTGATCTCGGCCTGGTCACCCCGCTGGCCGATGGACTGAGCTTTGTGCCGTTCGAGCACCTGGCGTGCCGAACTCGGGATGACGGCGCGCTGATCGTCTCGTCGCTTGCCGGAGCCTCCGATGCCCTGCCTGAGGCGATCGCTGTCAATCCTCACGACGAGGAGGCTGTTGCGGGGGCGATTCACTCCGCCCTGGAAATGCGGCCAGAGGAGACACAGGCCCGTATGAAGGCGCTCCGTGCACGGGCGCGATCCCACACTGCCAACGATTGGCTGCGAAGCTTCTGGTTTGCGGCTTGGGGCGAAGAACTGGCCATTTGCCCGAGCATCGAGCGAGTTGTCGCCTCGTCACGACCAATGCCGGCGCCATGCCAGCAGCACGAGGGCGCCCCAGCGCTGTAACCAGGGCGAATACGGGTGTGAACAAAAGCCGTTGGTTGTGCTGTTCCCTGTGCCTAGTCCCTAGTTCCTTGTTCCATTCCTCTTTCGAGGTGCTATTCTCGCCGCAGCAATCGGCGGCGCGACGGTGACATGGCACTCCAATGAATGGCCG
>JAZDLZ010000366.1:0-2492 GCA_043801535.1 Pseudomonadota bacterium | reverse complement strand
CCATCAGGCTGACGATGGTGACAACAATCAGCATCACCGCCGTCAGCGAGTCAACAATCAGTCCCACGTGAATGGTAACGCCGTTCTCAATAACTAGCCACCTGATATCCGGCACCGCTATCTCGTGGTGAGGTGCCTGCGCCACGGATATGAGTGTCCAGAGGGAGAGTGCCACAGCTATGGACAGGGCAGTGATAAGGGTATAGCCAGCCACTTTCGACTCCGGCTTCACAAAGGGCCGGATAATAAAGACGATTATGCCGAAGGATATTAACGGCAGGAAGAAGATTAGCCAGACTAACTGGTACGGTATCATAGCCCTCCTCGCTCCTTGCCATCCGGGCGCCTCATCGCCGATACTTTGTTCAAGTTATTCTGCGACGGCTCCTAACAGTGCTCGCTGCGGATACGATCATCGGCCCGTTTTTTCCGCCGTGCGAGGCGCGAGGCGCAGCCTTGCCGGGGCACTGGTCGCGCTTGCCCTGGCGATGGTAGTCGGCGAACGGGACGCCAGCGCTGGCGTGTGCTTCTTCGATAGCACCGTGACGGTGAGCTTTGGAACTTACGACGTCTTCTCGACCACGGCTATCGAGGCAGCAGGCAGCGTGACCTACCGATGCTCCCCGAATACCTCTGTGGCAATCACCTTGAACACTGGACTCAACGCCACCACCTTCTTCCCACGCTATCTGGCGAACGGCATAGACAAGCTATCCTACAACCTGTATTTGGACACCATTCTGACCAAAGTGTGGGGCGACGGGACGGGCGGCTCGGTGCTCTACTCGAATCCGGCACAGCCAAAGTGGAGGACTATCACCGTCCCAGTGTTCGGCCGGCTTCCGGCTGGCCAAGATGTCAGCGCAGGGCCCTACTCGGATACGGTGACCATCACCATGAATTTCTAGAAATGAATCACCCGGATGGGTTTGCCCGGGGTTGGATTCACGTTCTCACCATCGGCAGACGAATCGAGCACATCGACCCACGTATCCTCGGAATTGCTTTCCAGCGAATGGGGGGCAGTGCTTTGCCCATCTGTTGTGTAGCGCAGGGTCTTCTCGGTACCCTTGACACAGCGAAGGCTGACGCCGCTGGTCCCCGTCCCCGTCCCCGGTGCGGAAGAGCTCGATGTCGTGGTGACGGTACAGCTCGGTGCGACCGAGACAGACACCGCAAAACGAGCGCTAGCGGTACTGGCGGACGCGATTGGCGCCTCGAGTATCGTCCCAACCACCGTGACGACCAGAAAAGCCAGCGGGAGCCTTCGCATACTCGGGCAGATCGGCGAATCAGGTCGAGACTTGAGGCTTGTTCTTCGGCGCCGAAGGCTTGTTGAAGGTTGGTCCCCGCAAACCCCACCCGTCCCCGCGCCTACGGCGCACTATCGTGCACGAAAACGGACCAGCGCACTCTCCGGTCGATACGAGCACGAGTACGAAGTCCAACACTCTTCCCTCGTAATCGTGCTCGTGCTCGTGCTCGGATGGCGATTCTGCGGCTGCGCGGTTACTGCGATGTTTTTCGCCGTTTTTTGACAGGGCGTGCCTGGTCGTCGTATTGCGGCTGCTTGTCGGCTGCCAGCGTCATTTCCTCGGTCGTCGTTGCTGCCGGTGACCCGCCACGGCGCGACCTGCCATCGAGCCGGCGAACGAGCCGCTTGGCAGTGACCACCAAGACATCGATGTCCTCGTCCTCGAGTCCGCCGAGGAGCTCTGCCAGATCTCGCACCTTGACTCGTCCCCCGCCGAGCTCGTCGACGTCGACCCGCCTCGGCATGAGTAGAGTCCACGTCTGAACGCGGAGCGCCTTGGCGATTCGACTCAGCACCTCCAGCGTCGGCAGGCGACGCCCGGTCTCCAGACGGCTGATGTAGGACACCGTGAGTCTCGTCGCCTCGGCGAGCACCTCCTGGGAGATTTCCATTTCTTTGCGGCGGGCGGCGATCCGTCGGCCAAGCATCGTGAGCGATTCGTCGAGCACTCGGTTTGCGTAGCAGCAGAGTATGCGTGGCGCCATCGCCGACGGGGCAGGTGGCTTTGTTCGATTCGGCACGATCGTCACCGACAGACATGCCTGAGCGAACAATACGATTGACTATAGGGCATCGTGAGTGCTCTAGCCGGTCTTCACTTCGTGGGCTCGCTGGTGCCGACGCAGCACCCGGACTTGCTGGCGATTCCGCGGTCGGAACTGACACCAATCGATGGGTTTCCCACTGTCGCTGGCGCACGACTCAAGAAGACGGTCTATGGCGCCGAGCGGACCGTGCTCGTCACATTCAATCAGGAGCTCTTTGAAGTCAGCACCATGTCGAGAGTGACTTCCGTCGGATGAAGAACCCGCGGCACCTTGCCTTCCGCCCCGCCTACCATTGGACCGATCAGAAGCTGCGCGTCCACGCCTTCACCTGTGTCTTGGCGCGGACGCTGTGCAACCTGCTGCGCCGCAAGCTCGACCAGTCCGGCCTGTCGCTCAGCGTCGCCCGCATC
>JAZDLZ010001091.1:0-6013 GCA_043801535.1 Pseudomonadota bacterium | reverse complement strand
GGAGTGCCATGTCACCGTCGCGCCGCCGATTGCTGCGGCGAGAATAGCACCTCGAAAGAGGAATGGAACAAGGAACTAGGGACTAGGCACAGGGAACAGCACAACCAACGGCTTTTGTTCACACCCGTTTTGGCGAAGGACACCTGTTGTTCAATCGACCGTCTTCGGCACAGCGGCACAGCGGTGGTCGGGAATCGATCTTCTGCTCACTGGTAGCCCCTTCTCCCAGACGACCGGAATGGACTGCCAGATCTGGCGCATCAACTCGCAGTAGCCCTGGTTGAGCGCGCTCAAGTCCCAGACCAGGTACTGTCCCACCTCCGACGCCGCGATCATCCTGTCGCCGGTGTAGAGGAGGTGCTGGATCGGGCCGTGCAGCTTGGCCGACTCCAGGACGGCACCGTCGGCGATGGTCCACAAGACAATCGTTCCGTTGGCGTAGCCCCCGACCAGCGTTCCCGCCGGACCCGCCACCAGACGAGTAACCGCGCACGACGGTGCTCCCTTGAACGCATGGGTTGGCCTGGACGTGTCGGATCGAGCAGACACAAGCTCAATCTGGCCTTGCCTGTAGCCTAGCACCAGCCAATCTCCGACGCGGGTGACCGCAGTAACGCCCGAATCGACCGGGTAGCTCGCCTTCGTCACGTTCGTCGTGCCGATCGTGTCCGACGACAGGTCGAGAACGACAACCCGCCGCCCGACAGCGACGAGTAGCTCGCCGCCGGGACTGGCGATGACGGGTGGGACTCCGGCGGCATGAACAGTATTGGTATTGGCGACCGTACCCTGCGCGGCGCCAGACGCCGCGGTGGCAGCGACGGGTAGGCGCAGCGCCGTTGTCTCGCCGGGACGCCCCCGAGACCGGTGGATACGTATCTCGCCGCTCGCAAGACTGGCGCAACCACCGCCAGGAATCGCCCAGGCTCCCTCGATCCCTGGCACGCTCTCGACGCCGACCAGCGAATCAGCGACGAGATCCCAGCGTTCGAGCTGCTCGCCGGAGACCTGCAGGCAAAGGAACCTGCCATCGGCGCTCGTCACTCCGTAGATTCCGCGCTGCTCGACTGCTCGCTCCCAGTTGGCGCTCGCCACCGCCACCGGCGCCGGCGCCGGCGTTCCGCTGCTGTTCGGCGAATCCAGCAACGTCCACCCGCGGTGGGTGAATAGCCGCAGCGGAGATTGCAGCAGCACCGGCGCGCGCCAGTACGGCATGAGTCGGTCGACCAGCCAGAGCCGCACTGCACCGTCCATCGTGACTGCCGAAACCAGACTCCCGTCCGGACTGAAGGCAGTGCGGTTCACGTATCCCGAACAGCGGCCGACCGTTCTGGCCACCCCGTCGTCCGCACCCACGAGAAGAGCTCGATTCTCCGCCGGCACAGCCAGCCACCGGCCAGTTGGATCGATCGACAGGTACGCCCACTGGGTGCGCGACCTCTGCAACAACAGCCGCCCGCGACCGCTCGCCAGATCCCAGCGATGCACTGTGCCGTCGTACCCGTTGGAGAAGAGCGTGCGACCGTCGGGAGAAAAGGCCACGGCAAACTGCTTGACACCGGTCGCGAGAGTCTTGACCACCCGGCCCGTTGCCAGGTCCCATACTCGAAGGGTTCCATCGAAACTGGCCGAGGCTAGCCGACGATTGTCGGGGCTGTAGGCAATCCCATGAACCTCGTCGACGTGACCCACCATCTTTCTCTTTTCTGCTCCGGTGGCTGCCTCCCATATCCGGATCGTTTCGTCGGCGCTACTGGACGCCAGCGTAGCGCCGTTGGTGTCGAACGCCACGCCGCGGATCCAATTCACGTGTCCCTGCAACGGTCGGATCGGTCGTCCCGTGGCGACCTCCCAGAGACGTACCATCCGGTCGGCTCCGCCGCTGGCCAGCAGCCCGCCGTCCGGGCTGAACGCAAGCGCATCCGCTTGACCATCGTGCCCGTGCAACAGTCGTTCCTCCACTCCAGTCGCCACCTCCCAGAGTCTCAGTGTCTCGTCGGCTCCCGACGAAACGATCGACCGTCCGTCAGGGCTGAAGCTGAGCCCCCATGCTGCCGAGTCGTGTCCCTGACCTGTGCTCATCGACGTGCCGCTTCCGTCCTGGCCTGACCGACCGGCATGTGCTCCCGGCGAACCGGCAGTCTCGACCCGCCACAGCCTCACCGTCCTGTCATAGCTGGCAGACGCTATCCGGCTACCATCGGGACTGAAAGAGACTCCTTTGGCGAAATCGCCGTGGCCGGTCAGGATGCGATAGGTCTCGCGGTGCGCGAGATCCCAGAGACGGACCGTCCTGTCCTCGATCGCCGAGGCGAGCAGCATTCCGTCCGGGCTGAACGAAAGAAACAACGGGTTGCCCGAATGCCCGCCTAGCCGTCCGATCTGTTCCCCGGAATCGGTCCTCCACAGACGGAGAGAAGCGTCCTTGCTGGTCGAAGCCAAGAGCTCTCCGTCTGGGCTGAAGGCGACGTCGACTACCAGGTCAGTGTGGCCAGCCATCGTACGGATCAGCGTCCAGGAACGCACGTCGTATAGCTGGATCACCTTCTCGAAGCCGGCGATCGCCAACCATCGTCCATCGGGGCTGAAGGCAACCGTCCGCACCCTGTCCGTCGACTCCAGGACCCGCTCCAACTTGCCAGCGGGAACCGTCCAGATGCGCACCGTACGATCCGCGCTTGCCGACGCCAGCCGCCTACCGTCGGGACTGATGGCAACCCTGCGGACTTCGCCTTGGTGGCCGGCCAGTACCAGTGGTGCACCGGTGGCAAGATCCCAGATACTCACCAGACCGTCCTGGTAGCCGGTAGCCAGGTATCGCCCGTCCGGAGAATAAGCGACGGCGAGGGAGAACACACCACCGCCGCGCAGCAGTCGGGTTTCCGCGGTGTCGACGTCAACGACGTACACCGAGTCGTCTTCGCAAGCCGCCGCCACGCTGCGGCCATCCGGTGCGTAGGCAACGTCGTAGACGATGTTGCCGAGATTGGCCGTCCACTCCAGCGGGTCGCGGTGAAGCTTCCACCAGAGCGCGCGACCGAGCAGCGAGTCGGGAGTCGTGAGAGAGCTGCGAAGCCGGGCGCGCGCTTCGACGAGCTGACCGCGGCTCAACGAGGCACTGGCGCCCTCGCGCTGGGCCTCGGCTTCGCCTTCCTGGGCGCGCGCCCGCTGCGTCTGGGCTTCGGCCTCGCGCTGCTCGGCGCGCTCCTTCTGCGCCTGAGTTGCGCGCTGCTGAAGGAGCGACCAGCCCGCAACCACTGCCAGAAACGCCATGGTGCCGGCGGCAAGGAGTCGCTTTCGCCGCCGCTGCCGCTGCTCCTTGCGCAGACCGGCCTGAATGAACAGCGCTACCAGCTCCGGTGTTCTCGTCTGCAGGCGAGCCAGCTTGCGGCGAGCATCGGCCAGCGCGTCACCCTGCCACACTTCCTCGTCGCGGTGGCCGCGCTTCTCCCACAGCTCGGCCGCCTGCCCGAGCTCGGCGAGCAGCGCCAGCTCCTCGTGACTCTCCTCGATCCACCGCGCCAGCCGCCGCCAGGTGCGCACCAACGATTCGTGCACGAGCTCGAGCACTGTCTCGCCACCGCTGCCCTTTCCTTCCCCCGAATGCCGCCGGCCAGTATCCGCCGCCCTGCGCACAGTGAGCAGCCGCGCCTGGGTCAGCCTCTCGAGAACTTCCTCGACGCCTGGCCCGAGACCGGCGACTGTCGCCGTCACCGGCAAGACCTTCCGGGTGCCGGCCGAAGTCACGAGGCGCAGCAAGAGCTGCCGCGCCAGCTCGACCTGGGCCGGCGTCATTCCTGCCAGCACTCCGTCGGCATGCTCGGCCAGCGAGCCCGCCACCCCACCCATGGCCTCGTAGGTGGCGCGCAGCAGCCGGCGCTGGTTCTTGTCGCGCCGCTCCCACAGCATCTGGCCAGCGAACTGGAGCAGCGGCAGACACGCTGGCTCGCCTTCCACCGAATCGACCATCTCCGACGGCAGCGAAAGATCGTCGTAGGCGTAGCCGACCGCAGTCAGCGGCCGCGTCAGTACTTCTTCCAGACCCTCCTTGCTCGGCCGCCGCAGCACGAAAACCCGCGCCAGCGCCGCCGCCACCTCAGGCCCGCCCCCGAGACGCCCGAGAAAATCGTCGCGGATGGTGAACACTGCCCGCACCGGGCTCGACGGATGGTCGGCCACTCGGCAGATGGCACGAATGAACGCCTCTCGTACCGCGGGCTCGCCAACCAGCGTGTACGTCTCTTCGAGCTGGTCGACGAACAGCAACACCTTGCCCATCTGCCGCGCCGCCAGATCGTGTAGCATCACCCCCAGCAACTCCGGCCGCGCACAGAGCTTCTTGGCCAGCGCCCCTTCGTCACCCGACATCGCCAACAACGTCCAGGCATCCTCGCCACCAGCGAGGTCGCGCAGGCGCTCCGACGGAAAAAGAGCCGACGTACGGAACGAGCTGTCCATGGTCTCGCTCTTCCGCACCACGCTCTCGCCAGCCACGAGGCGTACCGCCAGCGCACCGAACGGATCCGAGCCGGGACGGATTGCCAGCGTTGTCCAGGCACCCTGCTCTCGCAAACGCGGAACGACGCCCGCCTGGACAAAGGAGCTCTTGCCCGCACCCGACGGCCCTACCACTGGCAGCACTGCCTGCTCGCGCAGGCTCTCCAGGAAGACCGCAATCTCGTTGTCGCGGCCGAAGAACATGTCGGCATGACGCTCGGCGAACGAAAACAGACCACGGAACGGGCTCTGCTCGGTGCCAGCCTGCCGGCGTCCTTCCCAGAGCGAGCGGTCGAAAACGTCCACTACCTGGGCCGCCGACGGTCGCCTTGCGGAGTCTTTCTCCAGACAACGACCAACCAACTCGACCAGCTCGGCCGAGATATCCTGAGTTGGCGCCAGCACCAGCGCCGGCACTGGCACGGGCCGCACCACTGCCAGCCCGAGAAGCTCCACGTTCTTCTCCGGATACGGCCGCCGGCCAGCCAATAGCTCGTAGAGGATTACTCCGAGCGCCCAGACATCCGTTGCCTCGCAGCTCTCCTCACCCCGCCACTGTTCCGGCGCCATGTACGCAGGCGTGCCCTTTACGGTGCCGGCCACCGTGGCTTGGCAATTCGCTTCGTCGCTCCCGCCTGCGGACTCTCTTGCTCCCTCGCCCGCCACGCTGTCGGCTCGCCTGCCTTTCGCATCGGCTGCCGTCTTGCCCTCCGCCACGCCCCTTTCCGCGGTGCCCTCCGTGTGGCCCGCCAACTCACCCGCCTCCGCTGCAACATTGTCCTTTGCCGCGCCTCTCCATCCGTCGACCGTCGTCGCCAGTGGCGCCGCTGCGACCGACACCTTGGCCAACCCGAGATCGACCAACCGCAGCCGTCCGTCCTTGGCCAGAATTACGTTCTCCGGCTTGAGATCGCGGTGAAGCACCCGATGCCGATGAGCCTCGACCAGTGCCTGGGCTATCGCCAACACGATGCGCAGCGACTCGCGCACCCCCGGCCGCTCCTCGTCCATCCGCTGGCGCAGATTCTGTCCCTCCAAGTACTCCAGCGCCAGATACGGCCTGCCTTCGTGCTTGCCCACTGCGTACACCGTGACGATGTGCGGATGCGACAGACTCGCGGTGAGCTGCGCCTCGCGCACGAAGCGCGCCACCGCCTCCTCGGAATCCAGGTAGCGAGGATGGATCACCTTTAGCGCCACCCGGCGATTGAGCAGCGTGTCCCGTGCCAGGTACACCTCGCCCATCCCACCCTGGCCTACGAGCCGCACCACCCGGAAATGGTCGACCATACTGTCGGACCGGAGAAACAACGCCCGGCTCTCGTCGCTATCTTGCCGCTCGAGACACATCTATCTACCACCGCCACTGCTGCTATCGAACGGGGCAGGCATGCTATCGTCAGGAGCCGTCGCAGAATAACTTGAACAAAGTATCGGCGATGAGGCGCCCGGATGGCAAGGAGCGAGGAGGGCGCATACTCTCGGTATGAAGCGGGGGGGCCCCGTCGAGGTCCCC
>JAZDLZ010001057.1:0-4164 GCA_043801535.1 Pseudomonadota bacterium | reverse complement strand
AGGAGGGCATGGATGGCAAGGAGGACAGACAGGACAGACAGGACAGGGAGGATGGGGAGGACGGGGAGGAGGGTCTGGAAGAGACAGTAGCTCAGTTTGCCCGGCGCCGTTTCGGTGCAGAGGCAGTCGAAGCACTGGTGGAGCCTCTTGTGACCGGGATTTTCGCTGGCGACGCGGCACGCTTGTCAATGCAAGCGGCCTTCCCGCGGATTGCCGAGCTCGAGAGGAAGCACGGCAGCCTGGTACGGGGCATGCTCGCCAGTGCCAGACAGCAACGAGCTGCACGGCGAGCGGAGCAGCGAGCTGGCAAGCGGGAAGAGCTGTCACTCGAGCAGCTCGTCGCGTCAACAGCGACGCCCAGGCCGGCGACAATACCGCCAGTGACCAGTCGAGGGCGGCGCCGATCAACGCTCTGGGCTCCAGTTGCGGGAACCGGCGCTCTGGCCAAGGCTCTTGCGTCTGCCCTGGGGTCGCGAGCACGAACCAACGCAAGAGTGACAGGACTGGAGATGTTACCAGGGTCCGCCGTACCCGCCCGGACCCGGGTTGTCCTTGCCGATGGCAGTAGTATCGACGCTGATGTGGTGGCGTTGGCGGTTCCTACCCGGACCAGTGCTGCCCTGATTGCACCTCATGACGCCCGCCTGGCAGAGCTACTCGACGGCATTCCCTACGTCAGCGCGGTTGTGGTCCATGTCGGAATCGAGCGCAAGCTCGTCGCCCACGAGCTGAACGGTTTCGGCTTTCTCGTTGCCAATGGCGAAGAACCTCGATGCCTTGGTTGTCTCATGGAGAGCTCGCTGTGGCCGAGACGTGCTCCTCCTGGGAGTGTTCTCTTGCGTCTGATCTATGGTGGTGCGCGCGATCCTCGAGCCATCGAGCTTTCCGACGAAGCAATGAGGGCGATTGTTGCCGCCGACCTGCGACTCTGTCTGGGAGTGGCAGTTGCGCCGTCGTTCTTCCATCTCGTCCGGCATGCCCGGGCGCTACCGCAGTACGAGATCGGGCACAAGCAGAGAGTTGCGGCGGCCGAAAAGCTGGCAGCAGCCTTGGGCTGGATTCTTGCCGGCAACGCGTTTCACGGTGTGTCCGCCAACGACTGCGTCAAGGACGCCCTTCGTGTTGCCGACCTGGTCGAGGCTCGTCTCGTCGCCTTGGAAGCGAGCAAGCTCGCAGTGGGAAACTCTCCAAGACGCGCAGTGGGATGCTCTCCCATTCCCGTTCGGAAAACGGAGCAGTGACCCGCCCGCTGCCGCCGCTACGCCTGTCGTTTCCTGCGGATTGGGAGGACTCGCTTTGGGCTGCGGTCCGGTCTTGCTTGCCCTCGCGGGTGCTCGAGCAGCGTTCGCTGGTTGCAGCGATCCAGAGGCGGACTGTGCTCTATACGACGGCGAGAGATCGGCTAGGCCATGAGCTGCCATCGGCACAGCGCCCGGCCGATCTGGCGGCAAGAGCGGTCTTCTATGCGGTCGCGGACGCACCGAAGGTCTCCGTACCGGTGACGGATCTGTGCAGTCGCGGCCTGCTACTCGCAGGCGGCGGTCGCCTTCGAGTCCTCGATCTTGGTGCCGGGACCGGGGCAATGACCATTGGCCTCGCGGCAGCGCTGCCTGATCGTGTCCTCGACGCAACCGCAGTAGACCGTGACGGTGAAGCCCTTGACCTTTTTTCGACTATCGCGTCGCAGCTACCAACCGGAATCCGCTCGCTCAGGGTCGAGCGAATCGACGTGCCTGCGACCATGCCGGCTGCAGTCGGCGGTCGTTTCGACGTGGTGCTGGTCGGGTCGCTGCTGAACGAGCTGGCACCGCCCGCGCGCTTGGGCTTGGTGGCTAGCCTGCTCCAAGACTACGTCTCTACCGACGGAGCTCTGATCCTCATTGAGCCAGCTCTTCGAGAGACAGCTAGAGATCTCCACGATCTCCGTGACGCGCTGGTCACCGGCGAGGGCGCCATTGCGGCCGTTGTTGGTCCTTGTACCCACAACGCACCGTGCCCGGCTCTGCATGGGGAGCGAGATTGGTGCCACGAGGATCGACCATTTGCGCCCCCCCCCAGACTTGGCGAGCTCGCGCGCGCTAGCGGCCTCCGTCGCCACGGAGCGAAGTTCTCCTATTTGGCCCTGTTGCCTCGCGGAAGGCCTGCTCCAGCTCCCATAGCTCCGGCCGGCCAGGTGGCATTGCGGGTGGTGTCGGACTGCCTCGATAGCAAGGGGGTCATCGAGCGCATCGTCTGTGGGTCAGGAGGATGGGCCAGGCTGCGCATGCTGCGTCGAGACCGCAGCTCTGCCGCCGGCCGCCTGGTGGCAAAGTCCCAACGAGGCGACGTGCTGGTGGCTGAAGACGGGGCGGATCCCAATAGCATCATCGAATGCCGTTCGCCCGCCATATAGATATACCCTAAAACGGCGATTGTGACCACGAGCACAGCGCGGCTTCGCCGCGCGGAGCGAGTCGCGGCGCTGCACCAATTTGATGGTCGCCCGGGAGATGACGCGCCGCGGTTCCCCTCCTCGGAGAGGAGGGGCGGAGGGGTGGTCTTGAGGCGCGCTAGCGCCGGATCAGGGAGATAGAGGCCGCCGTCTAGAGCACCGATCGGTGCTCCAGGTTGCTATTCCGTTGGCGTCTTTGGCGGCTTGGCGGTTCGTTGGCTTTTTTCGAGGGCGTGATCCGCCTCCGAGCCTTGGTTCGGAGCGCTCGCTGGAGGCGTCGACAGCGCCGATTCGTCGTCGACACCATCGGGGTCTGCCTGGAGGGGGGGGTCGGTTTCGTTGGTCTCGCCTGTCTCGTTCGTTTCGTCGGTCTCGTTCGTTTCGTCGGTCTCGTCGGTCTCGCTGCTCTCGTTTGGCCTGAATTCCGATGCGGCTCTGCCCGATTGGGTATCCTCGACCCGCGCGCGACCAGTCTCCAGCATCTCGAGGACTCGTTTTGCGCTGTCCTGTTCTTCGCTCGGGTTGCCCTCGACAACGTCGATGAGCACGCCGGTGATGTTGTCGTGACCGCCCCTTTCCTTGGCCGTTTCTACCAGCCGTTCTAGCCCCTTCTCACTGCCTTCCTTGGTCAAGATCATCGCCAGCTCAGTGTCGGCAGGAAAGTAGTCATGCAGCCCATCGGAGCAGAGCAGTAGGCGATCGCCCTGACGAAGCACGATGTGGGCGGTCTCGATTCCGATGTCTGGGGCGACACCTATCGCATTGACCAGAATGGTACGCAGAGGTGACAGTCGCGCCTCGTCGGCCGTTAGCTTGCCCTCGATTACCAGCACTTCGGCCACAGTATGGTCGGTGGTGAGGGGTGCGGCTGCCCCGGAGCGGATCAGGTACGTTCGTGAGTCACCAACATGGACGACAAATGCCTCGTCACCAGCAATGAGAACCCCATCCAGGGTAGTTCCCATCCCTCTCTTGTCGCTCTCACGTCCTCCTCGATCAAAGACTTTGCGGTGCGCTCGCCTGACCGCGTCTTCGAAAATCTGGAAGACCGTCCGCCTTCCCTCGTCACCGGGGTCCTTGCGAAACTCAGCGATGCGGACTCTGGCGGCCTCTAGTGACTTGGAAACTTCTTCGACCGCCATCGAGCTGGCGACTTCACCGGCCGCATGACCACCCATCCCGTCGGCAACGAGGAAGAAAGTGCCTTGCGGATCGACGAAGGCATTGTCTTCGTTGTGGTCGCGAACTATGCCCACATCAGTTTTGAGGTAGGCGACAACCTTGGTCTCGGTGGCGTTGGGCATTGCTCGCTGGCATACCAGCAATCGTCCTTATTTGATCTCACCGTTTAGGCAACTTGTCCAGCTTTAGCATCCTTTCGAGGGAGAATATTTTTTTGGGACTGCTCTCGCGGGTCGTTTTCGCCGTCTTTGGGGCGTCGATGCTTTGCGCGGCTACTCTTGGGTTACGGCAACCTGATCAATCATCCATCCTGGCACCGAATCTGCTCGTTGTTGGTTTGATGGCTGATGGCAGGCCAGCGAGAGCAGCAGAGCTCTGCCTCGCCCGCCGTGCGGCCTACCGGCGTGTGTTGGCGGTCGTTCGGTCACAGAGCAGGCGTTTCGTCGTCTCGGGATCCCTGGCGGTGTCGGTTCATCTGGGATTCCCAGTAGAGGGCGTTCTCGAGCTATTGCTGAAGCCGGCAGATGCGGCAGCTGCTCTGGCCGCACTCT
>JAZDLZ010001055.1:0-2357 GCA_043801535.1 Pseudomonadota bacterium | reverse complement strand
GCGCACCCTGGGCTTTCGATCGACCGAAGCGCGCCAGGCAGTGGATGCGGCGCTCACCCACGTGGGTGCCGGCGCCGGAGAGGAGGAAGTGATACGGCGAGCCCTCGCCGTCCTGCACGCCCAACGCCATCGGGCGGCGTAACAGGCGGCTCGGCTGCGTGTGGGTGGCGGTCCCTCGTGATCACGACAGCGGATCGCTTGTCTGCGCGGCAGGCCCGAGGCAGATTCTCGGCGAATCAGTCGGAATTCGGTCGATTCTGGTCGAAAACGCATCCCGCCGCCGCGCCAACTCCTGACACCGCCAGGCTTTTTGGTTTTCGCCGAGGGTCTGGCTAGTAGTACAGAGACGTCGGCTGCTCGCCCAGGAAACGCAGCATTTCCGTCGAGATCGGCCGGCCCGACTGCGTTTTCAACTGGTGTCCCTGGCTGATAGGCGCAGCGCTGCTCGCGCTCCGACGACCATGGCCTGCATTGCAATCAGTCCGCGCCAGACGGTGATGGTGCCCGGCTCGCCATCGCTTTTCCTGCCGAGGAAGCCGCCCAGGCGCGCGATCATGCGCACCGCCTCACGTGCCGTGGGCGGCATCGGCGGGGGAGGCGCCTGATGGATCACCGCGCAGAGCACCTGCCACTCGAGCTCCTCCAGGAAAACGCTGCATGACGCATCTGGAGTCTCACGCCCGAGCTTCGTCATCCAAAAAATGCGCCAAGCCACGACCAAGTCGACGGCGAGGCACCGTTGGATGCTCTCGGCATCGTCAAGTTGGCGGTCCTCGATGCGTACTCCGCTCTTGAGAGCTCGGTGAAACACCTCAATCCCCCAACGAGTCGCGTACCACCCGATTCGCTCGCATGCCTCTTCGAAGGTGCTCGTCGGCACCGTCGTCAGAATCATCCAATCCACCGGCTCCTTCACGCTGGCAGCGTAGTCGGTCTCCTTGGCGTTGACCGCCCATACATCGACGGGGCCGAGGCGTCGCTGGTCACGGGGCGGCCTGATCTGAACCTTGGCGAATCGGATCTCCAGAGTCGCATCCCTCGCCGGGCGCGCGCCTTGCCGAGGGATGCGAATCGTTATCGTCCCGGCGCAGGGCTCGCTGCCGAGTCGATCCCACAGGTAGTCATAGCTCTCCTCTTTTGCCTCCCCAGCCTCGTTAACCACTCGCACCTTGCGTTGACAGGCTCTGTTGGCTCGGACTAGGACTTTCGGACCGCTGGACTCCTTGACGGCCTCGACGAAAAACGCGTGGATGTCAGCTTCTCGATCCCCCGTGCTGACGAACATCGTGTTCGGACACAACCGCTGTGCCTCGGCCACCCGACGGTAGCTGTTGAACCACTTGATGCTCTCCTTCTCGTCGATGGGCCGGTGCTTGCGCGTCTGCGCCTTGCCCGCCTCCTCTGGATCGCGGGCCCAGCACTGCACGTCGAGCAATCCCAAAGGCGTCCCCTTCGTGCTGAAACAGAGCGTGCTGTGCAGCTCCAGCCCCGTCCCGCTATCGGCCTTGGTGTTGATAGGCCCCAAGCCTTGGGTGTCTGAATGAGCAGTGTAATTGAGCGAGGTGGTGTCCTGGACAGCCAATACCACCCGCTCCTTGCTGGCTCGTCCCAGCGTCGATTCTGCGTGACCTTTCAACAGACCTTTCATCCCCAGCCGCCTATTGCTGAATAATCGGTACGCTCCACGAGCCTTGGCTTTGCTGCCCTCGCAGGCTTCGGGAATTGATGCCCCCGGCCTCTTGAAAAAGTCCCGCGCCAGATCCGCAAGCCGTGCTCTCAACCTGCCATCGAAGAACCGCGCCCCGCCAAACTCCTCGTCCGCCCAGTCCTTCGCATCCGCCGCGCTTCCCCTGATCGCCAGCTCTTCCACTGGCTCCTTGCTCAATATAGCCTTGCACCCCCTCTTCAGCTCGTAGAGGTAAATCCGCTTCTTGCCGCTCGACTTCTTTCCGTTGCGAAACCCGTCCTCGCGCCCTGCCGTTTCGCCGACCTGTGTCCAGTTGGCTGCGCGATAACAAGTACCCGGGTAGCGTCTCTCGTCTACGAAGGTCTCCACAAGCACCGGTTCGCATCCGTAGCGCTCATTCCAATCACTGGGCAAACGCTCCAACGCCAGATGAAGAACCCGCGAGGCAAGGTTGTCAACCCGGACGCAATCAGCAATCAGGAACCGGCTGTTGCAGACCACCTTCTCCAAGTTCTGCTGCCGGGCCCGCTCGCTCCAGCCTATCCATCGGTCGCGTTCCTTGAGCCGCGGGCTCGCGGCGCTGAAGCTCAAGCCTCCCAGCAATCCGTGCGAGCGACTGATGATCAGGTATCGGATCTGGGCACCACACAGCGGCCCGGCACCCAAATAG
>JAZDLZ010001054.1:0-2907 GCA_043801535.1 Pseudomonadota bacterium | reverse complement strand
GGCATCTGGCGTCGGCGAGCTTTGACAGGACAGTTCGCATCTGGACGATTCCCGATGGCAGTCTGGAGCAGACGCTGCCAGCGGCGGACAGAGTGTACACGGCTGCCTTCAGCCCAGACGGTAGCGTGCTGGCGCTCGCCGGCCGGGACCGGACAATCCATCTCCACGACGTGCGTTCCTGGGCGACGGCTCGAATGATTGGTGGCCATGCCGGCAGAGTCAACGATGTCGCCTTCAGTCCAGATGGCAGGCTGCTGGCTTCGAGCAGCGTTGATCGCTCGATTCGGCTGTGGAGCGCCAGCTCGGGCGAGCAGCTCGGGCTCCTGCTCGGGCACACGAGCTCCACGTTGTTTCTCTCCTTCAGCCCGGATGGTGCTCTGCTGGCTTCGGGAAGCGATGACAAGACCGTACGTCTCTGGAGTGTAGCGCAGCGCAAGACAATTCGAGCTCTGGATCGCCACGGTGATTTCACCAAGGGAGTCGCCTTCAGCCCGGATGGTAGCCGGGTAGCCTCGGCAAGCTACGATCGGGCAGTGCGACTGTGGCGAGTCGGGAGCACCCCATGGTCGGAATCGACTGCTGGAGGGCAAACCCAGGGCGTTGGCGGCGTGCCGACCAGCGCGGGACATGGACACGGCTCGGCAGTATGGGGGGTGAGCTTCAGTCCAGATGGGCGGTCGATCGTGTCGTCTGGATTCGATGAAACCGTGCGGCTGTGGGACGTTGCGACGGGCACAGAGGAACGGGTGTTGCGCGGGCACCATGGTGGGGTGGCGGCGGTCTCGTTCAGTCCAGACGGCAAACGGCTGGCCAGTGGCGGGAATGACCGGACGGTTCGTCTCTGGAGTGTCTCGTCTGGAGAACTGCTTCGGTTGCTTCCGGGTCACGAGAACTTGGTCCGTGACGTGGCTTTTGGCAGCAGCGGCACACTGGCGTCCGGTAGCGTGGATCAGACAATCCGGATCTGGGACGCGGACAACGGCGTAGAAACGAGGAGAATTGCCGGCCATACCGACGAAGTGTACGGGATTGCCTTCGGCTCCGATGGTCGTCACTTGGCGTCGGCCAGCTTCGACGGGACCTTGCGAGTCTGGGATCTCAATACCGGCCGGGCCGTCAATATCCTCACCACCGGCGCCACACAGGTGGCAGTGGTCTTTTCGCCAGACAGTCGGTTTCTCTTTGCCAACGAGCATGAAGGTGCAGTGCGGCGCTGGAGTCTCGCCGGTGGTCGGGCCGGTGGTCGGGCCGGTGGTCGGGATCATGTGCTGCTCAAATCGTCGCGGCTTCTCGGAGGCTACCTGTCGATCGATCCGACTGGCCGACATCTGGCTGTTCCGGTGGAAACCCGGGTTCTCCTCGTGGATACAGATAGCGGCGAAGCCAGAACCGTCGGTCGCTGCTCGGGAGAGGCTTTTCGCACTGCCTTCAGCCCCGATGGGCGGCTGGTGGCGGCCTCATCGGGCGATGGTACTGTGCGAATCTGGGACGTCGATCGGCTCATGCCTTACTGGCGAGCACCGGTACTGCTGCCTTTGCCACCGGCGGTGTTCACCCATCGGGGCTGGGCCCGGCTGGATACACCAGATGAAGCACCGCCAGAGTTGGCGGGGAGCACGATGTCGTGGAAGCGAGCAGTCGAGGATCGCGGGATCCACGGAGCGACGAGCATCGACGGCAAGCTCCTTTGCCTGCACGTTGCCGGCGAACAGCTCGAACAATGGGATCTCGCAGCCGACACACTGGTTGGCAGCGAGAAGGTGCTCGGGATCGAGGGGGTTCAGGCAATTTCGGGAGGTGGCTGTGCCAGCCTTGCCAATGGAGAGGTGAGGATCCATCGACCGGGCAAGACGACGCTGCTCGACTTGACCGAAGCTGTTCCCGAGGCTGCCTCCGAGGCTGTTTCGGGGGCTGCTACCGCGGTTGCCGCGGGATCGGCGATCGTTGCGGCCACGGCAACCGAAGGCAGGCTTGCCAGCGTCCTTGCCAGCCACGAGGACGAGTTGCTGATTGTCGCCGGAAAACGGGTTGTCGTCATCGATCCGTCGTCGGGCGCGACCAAGGCCCGCTACTCCGTCGATGCGGGCGTCTCTGCCATTGGCCGCATCAGCGACCTCTTAGTGCTGGGCTACCAGCAAGGCCAGGTCGAGCTCGTGCCTACCCGACCTGGCGTGCCCAAACCGACCCATACCTTCAAGGGCGCACCCTCGTGCGCTGTCACTCGGCTCGCCGCCGGTCCACCGGGAACGCTGGTTGGTGGTTTCGCCAACGGTACGGTCATTCTGTGGACCCTCGCCGACGGTGCTGCGCTCGAGTCGGCCAAGCTGCACGGCCCGATCCAGCACCTGCTCTACACCGGCGACGAGCTGATCGCGGCGACCGAGGTTGGGCAGTACCTGGTCTGGGATTTGCGCGCCTTCACGCAGGCCTACTGCGAGCTGATGCGGCAGTTGTGGCGATCGATTTCCGTAGTCTGGGAGAATGGGCTACCAGTGAGCAGAAGATCGATACCCGATCATCGCTGCGCAGTCGAGGTGCGGTAGGTAGCATGGCGCATCCGGCAGAGGAGAGCTAGCAAGACCCTCGCCGAAAACAGAAAAGCCTGGCGGTGTCAGGAGTTAGCGCGGCGGCGGGATGCGTTTTCGACCAGAATCGACCGAATTCCGACTGATTCGCCGAGAATCTGCCTCGGGCCTGCCGCGTGGACAAGCGATCCGCTGTCGTGATCACGAGGGACCGCCACCCACACGCAGCCGAGCCGCCTGCTACGCCGCCCGATGGCGTTGGGCGTGCAGGACGGCGAGGGCTCGCCGTATCACTTCCTCCTCTCCGGCGCCGGCACCCACGTGGGTGAGCGCCGCATCCACTGCCTGGCGCGCTTCGGTCGATCGAAAGCCCAGGGTGCGC
>JAZDLZ010001039.1:0-3864 GCA_043801535.1 Pseudomonadota bacterium | reverse complement strand
CAGCCAGGACACCGATCTGGCGCGCGAGAAGACCGACCAAGGACTTGTCCCCGCACCAGAGGACATCACGGTCGAGGGACTGCTCAACGAGCACGACCTGCCACTGGAAGGCCCGCCCTGCGAACGCGAGCTCTGCATCGGAGCGGCCTACGCGATCACCCCGACTCTCGTCGAGCAGCGTGCCGCGATCTACCTGCAGTTCGGATTCTCGTCTGGCATCGATGGTGCCACCTTCCGGCGTTCCCCGCTCAATCTCTCCGTGGTAGTCGACCGTTCCGGCTCGATGGACGGCACCAAGCTCTGGTCAGTGCGAACAGCTCTGAACCGCTTGCTCGACCAACTCGACGAGCGGGATCGCCTCTCCATAGTCCTCTTCGACGATGCGGTCGATCTCCTCGTCGAGAGCACGCCCGTGAACGATCGCGAGGCAATTCGCGCCCGTATTGCCGAGATCACGGCCAGAGGCGCAACCGACATGGCTGCGGGTTTGCAGAGGGGATTCGAGCAGGTGTCCGCCTATGCTGGCCAGCAGGGTGTGGCCGACAGAGTCATGATCTTCACCGACGCGATGACCAATACCGGCGACACCGCGACCACGACCTTCGTCGAGCTGGCAGCGGCCAATGCAGCGAAAGGGATCGGGCTCACGGTTTTCGGCGTCGGCATCGATCTGAACCAAGACTTGGTCCTGGCCATCTCGAAGCTTCGCGGGGGCAACTACTACTTCCTGGAGGACTCCGAAAAAATCGCCAGCGTGTTCTCGGTGGACTTCGACTACCTCGTCACGCCACTCGCCCACGATCTGCGACTCGTCCTCAAGCCCCAGCCTGGCTTCCACCTTGGTCGAGTCTTCGGCTATTCGAGCTGCAGCAGCGGCTGCGAGGGAGTCGAGATCGACGTCAAGACGGTCTTTCTCTCGCAAAATCGCGGCGCCATAGTGGCCCAGATCGACCGAGCCGGTGTCTGGCCATCGGGGAAGCCACCCATTGCCAAGCTGGAGCTCAGCTACACTCGTCCCAGCGACGGCGAGACCGTCAGGGAAACGCTGGACACCCAGTACGACGGCGCCGAGTCGCTCTGCGACGAGACGATGTTCTATTCGCACCGCGCAGTGCGCAAGACAGCGGCGCTGGTCAACGAGGCGCTCGCCATGCACAGGGCCTGCGATCTCTACTGGAACTACCAAGACCCCAGAACAGCCCTCAAGATTCTCCAGCGTGCCATCGAGCTGCTCCTGAGCGAGGCAGAGATTCTGGACGACAGCAACCTCGAAGACGAAGCAGCGCTGGTGGACCAGCTCGCCGACAACATCCGCAACGCCGCCGATCTGTAGCTAACCAGCTAGCTAGCTAACCAGCAGCGATCCGACGCAGCAACATCACCAACCTACCGGAGAGTTTGCCGAGCTCGGAGGTAACCTCGATCTCCTTCGCCGCACGCGTCGTGTCCCCGTCGAGGGCCATGCGGAGCACCTGTGACGCCTGGCGGTGAAACGTGGCGTGAGTCTCTCGTATTCTGTTGTAGAGGCCACGGTCGCAGATGGATCCGAGATCGTCGTAGATCCACTTCCCGAGATCGCACTGGTTGTCGCGCTCGAGGGATTCGGGCGGGAACCTGCTTTCGCCTTCGACAACGGCTTCTCGCAGCCGTTTGAACCAGGCGAAATGGGCCCAGATCGCGGCGTCGATTCTTTCCCGAGGTGTCGTCATGGGCGTCGCGGTTCCTGGGAAAACCGTCGGGCAAGGGCGCGAGCGACTGCTTCGGGTACCAATCCCGACACGTCACCTCCCAGCGAGGCGACTTCTTTGACGAGACTCGAGCTCACGTAGAAATTCTCCTCGGCGGTCATGAGGAACATGGTGTCGATCGACGAGGCCAGCCGGCGGTTCATCACCGCGAGCTGGAATTCGTACTCGAAATCTGCCGGGGCTCGCAGCCCACGAATGATGGTGCCAGCTCCTTTGCGCCGGCAGTAATCGACCAATAGTCCGTCGAGCGAGTCGTATTCCACCATGCCGGCATTGTCGGCCTGGCGAATCGCCTCCTGGATGAACCCAATGCGTTCGTCGACCGTGAAAAGGGGGGCCTTGCGACTGTTGTTGGCGATTGCGACAATCACCCGGTCGAATACTGCCAAGCTTCGGCGCAGGATGTCGACGTGGCCGTTGGTTATTGGATCAAAGGTGCCCGGATACACGGCAAGGCGGACACGAGTTGATTCTGCCATCTGGTTACTCTCCAACGATCTCCAAGGCGTTTCGGTAGAAGGATACACCGGTGTCTCCATAACGGCGTTGATCGACAAGACTGAGAACGCCATATTCCTGGGCCGGCGGCCGGCGCTGGTCGTGCTCGAGAACAACCAGTGCCCCTTCGACGCACAGCGAGCGGAACGGATCGCCCAGAAGTGCCAGCGTTGCCGGACCCTCGCTGCCGGCATATGGTGGATCGACGAAGATCCAGGCGAAACCATGATCCTCGCGATGGAGTCGGCGCAAGGACGAGCCTGCCGGCGAGGGCATCACCCGGGTGCGATCGCCAAGACCCAGGCTGGCGATGTTGGCATGCAGGACGTGGAGGGCTGCCTGGTCTTTCTCGACGAAAACTGCCCGATCGGCACCACGCGAGAGCGCTTCTAGCCCCATCGCTCCACTGCCAGCGAACAGGTCGAGCACCGCGGCTTGCGCAGGCGGAGGCCCGATGATGTCGAAGATGGCTTCCCGCACCCGATCGGAGGTCGGCCGAGTGGCATGACCACATGGTGCACGAAGGCGATGCCCCCTTGCCTCTCCGCCGATGATCCGCATCGAACCGCACAACTTCCCGGCGCAACTGTCTCAGCGACGAGGCCGGACCGGTGCCCGCTTGGCGAATTCCTGGATGAGACGGCGAGCCTGGTCGTCGATCTCCCGTGGTACGACTATTCTCACCGTGACGTACTGATCGCCAGTCCCCTTGATTCCCTTGCCGCGCAGACGTAATTTTTGACCACTCGATGTTCCTGCCGGAATGGTGACCGTGGCACGGCCGTCGACGGTCGGAACCTCGATGCGAGCCCCGAGCACTGCCTCGTCGATGCTGATTTCCACTTCAGCGTGAATGTCGTTCCCTCGCCGGGTGAGCTGGTGTCCGTCGGGACTGAAGACGATTGCCTCCTCGCTCTCCTTGGCGGCGGCACGCCGCCTGGCGCTACCTCCACTCTCAGGCCTGCTACTGTTCCAGACAACCCGGTGATTGCGGGTACCGGCGGCTTTGGCTCCGTGGCCGAATATCTGCTCGAAGATGTCGGGGGCGAAAAAGTCGTTGAGATCGAAGGCCGATCCATCGACCCCGCCGCCCGCCCCACTTCCAGGAATAGATCCATGGCGCACGGCGTCGTACTGGCTTCGTTTCTTGGAATCGGAGAGGACTTCGTACGCCGCCGAGAGCTCTTTGAAGCGGGCCTCCTTGCTCTTGTCACCGCCGGTCCGGTCGGGATGATAGCGCTTGGCTAGCTCCCGGTAAGCCCGCTTGATCTCGTCCTGGGAGGCGTTCTCCTTGACACCGAGAATCGAATAGAGGTCTTTGACTTGTCCTCTCACGCTGCCTCGCTTGGTTTCTTGCCGCACCGGAACACGAGCTGGCCATCTGCAACGTCTGCCTCGAGCCGGTCGCCTCCCTGATATTCGCCAGTGAGGAAGCCTCTGGCCAGCGGATCTGTCAGGTGGCGCTGAATCGCCCGCTTCAGCGGTCGTGCTCCGAACTGGGGATTCCATCCGTGCTCGGCGACGAGATCTCTGGCTGCCGGCGTCAGCTGCAGCTCGACCTCGCGGGCGGCGAGCAGCTGGCGCAGCCGGCCGAGCTGGATCTCGACGATCTCGGCGA
>JAZDLZ010001029.1:0-5876 GCA_043801535.1 Pseudomonadota bacterium | reverse complement strand
AAATGCTTCAACGAATTCAAGAAGTTGTTCGGCACGGCGGACCCTTCATGATCATCAACTTCTTCTGCCTGGCGATTGTCATCGCGATAATCGCCGAGCGGACAATCTACTTCCTGGGACGAGCGCAGCTCAACGCGAAGTCGTTCCTGGAGCAGATCAAACGCCTCCTTGCCGCCAACAACATCGATAGAGCCCGCAAGCTCTGCGATGCCACCACGGCACCGGTAGCAAGAGTTGCCAAGGCAGGATTGTCCCGCGTGCACAAGGGCGAGGCAGCAGTCGCCCAGGCCATCGAGGAAACGATGGTCGACGTGACTCCGGAGATCAAGAAGAGGGTCGCCGCTCTGTGGTCGATGGCGAACATCGCCACCCTCATCGGTCTTCTCGGCACGATTATGGGCCTCATCGGCACCTTCAATGCCGTTGCCCACGCTGCCCCGGCCGAACGGCAAGCCCGCCTCTCGGCCGGTATCGCCGAGGCCATGTACAATACCGGAATCGGGCTTTTCATCGCCGTCTTGTGCATGATCGCCCACCTGATCCTTTCCTCCCAAGGAAAGAAGCTGGTCGGCGATCTCGAATCGTTCGCGCTGCGACTCGAGAACATACTCGCCGAGGCTGGCATCGTGCAGGGTCCGGCAGTGCCAGGTGCTTCCGGCACCTACTCGACGCCCCATTCGAGCGAGCCATAGTTCTCTGGCGTGCCCGGGGGGAGGGGGGGAAAGAAGCAGGTGACGCAGTTTACTCCCGGGTAGCGCCGGACCATCGTGTCCGGTGCCATCCGTTGCTGGACAAGGGAGTGGAAAGCGATGAACGCTGCCCAAGTACGCGCCAAGGCCAGAATGGCCATGAAACGGCGCGAGGACGAGATCGAGGAAGACGAAATGGAATCGGGCGAGTTGAACCTCGTCCCTTACCTCGATATCGTCACCAATGTCATGCTGTTTCTCCTGGCGACCATCTCGACGGGTATCATCCTCGGTAACATCAATTCGGCGCTCCCGGAGTATGCTGCGGGTGGCGCCGGTGCTGCCGACGATTCGGAGCCACCCGAGCCCCCGATTCAACTGGTCGTTGCCGTGACCAAGCCGGAGGTCGTCGTCTTCTCGCTATCGGGTCAGGAAGGCACGCTCAAGGAGCCAAAAGCCAAGATACCGGCAACCAAGCCAGCCCTCGAATACCCATTCGACAAACTGAGCGAAGTCGCCACCGAAATCGTCAAGCGTCGCTGGCCTGACAAGGGCAATCGTCCCGAGAAGTCCACCGAGGTCATCCTCATGGCTGACCCGGAAATCCCGTACAGCGCGATCGTCGGAGCCATGGATGCGCTGCGCCAAGCCAAGGACGGCGGACTGTTGTTCCCGGACATCATCTTCTCCACGGGGATTCAGTAAATGTCGATCAGCCTGAGGGAAGCTCGATCCATCATTCGCAAGGCCAAAAAGCGTGTTCCCGAAGGGGAGTCGGTTGGCCATCTGAACATCACGCCAATGATGGACATGATGACGATTCTGCTCGTCTTCATGATCAAGTCGTCGACCTCGCAGACCGGTACGCTCGACCTCGGTGACGTGGCCTTGCCGCCGTCCTCGACGCAGATGATGCCTCCAGAGGAAGCGGTCAAGCTGACGATTGCCAAGAGCGCGATCCTCGTCGAAGGGGAACCAGTCGTCGCGGTGAAGAACGGGGACGTCGACCCGTCCGAGAAGACACAAGGATCGTTCGGTATCGAGATTGGCAAGCTCCAGACCCGCCTCACTCAGCACCACACCCGGGTGAAGAAGATCTCCGAGTATCGCGGCCAGGAAGCTCCCAGCGAGCTCACCGTCATCGCCGACAAGAACACTCCCTACAAGCTTCTCGTCTCGGTCATCTATTCGGCAGGTCAGGCGGAGTTCAAGAACTACCGCATGATCGTCCTCCGCACCGAGGAATAGCGGCGCAGCTCGCTGCCGCATTCTCGCCCCGTTCCAAGCTACCCCAATTCCAACCGTCGCGCCTCGGCGCGAGAAGCGTTCTTCGTTCATCCATAACAAGCTGATTTGTTTGAATTTTACCAAGGACGCACGAACTTGCGCTTTACAGGTCGAATGTGTCCGCCTAGAATACCCGGCCGTCCTTGTAGGGCAGGCAAACTCAGCCTTTTTGGAGGGCGGAAACAATGTCAAACGTACTCACTTCGGTGCTGGCACTTGCCAGTTTGTCGCCAGAATCTCAGACGCATATGGGGGAAGCGACACTCGTCTTACCTGACTTGAGCTCCCAGGAATTCCTGGGGATGAGCGGCTCGGCCCTGCTCAGTTGGGGACTCCTGGTCTGCGTCCTCGGCGCGGTATTCGGCATGGTCATCTACAACCAGCTCCGTCGCATGCCCGTACACCAATCGATGCGACAGATATCCGAGCTGATCTACGAAACCTGCAAGACCTACCTCACTACCCAAGGCAAGTTCATCATGCTGCTGTGGATCTTCGTGGCAGCGACGATGGTTGTCTACTTTGGCGTGCTGCGCCATTTCCCTGCTGTCCGCGTCATGATGATTGTCATCTTCAGCCTCGTCGGTATTGCTGGTAGCTACGCGGTGGCGTGGTTCGGCATTCGCATGAACACCTTTGCCAACTCTCGCACTTCGTTTGCCAGCCTCGCCGGCAAGGCTTTCCCCTGCTACTCGATTCCCCTGCGCTCCGGCATGAGCATCGGCATGCTCCTCATCAGCATCGAGCTGGTGATCATGCTGGCGATCCTCCTTTTCATCCCGGGTGACTACGCGGGACCGTGCTTCATCGGCTTTGCCATCGGTGAGTCGCTCGGCGCGGCAGCGCTGCGTATCGCCGGCGGTATCTTCACCAAGATCGCCGATATCGGCTCCGACCTGATGAAGATCGTCTTCCACATCAAGGAAGACGACATCCGCAACCCCGGCGTCATCGCCGACTGCACCGGCGACAATGCCGGCGATTCGGTTGGTCCGACTGCCGACGGGTTCGAAACCTACGGCGTTACCGGCGTCGCTCTCATTACTTTCATTCTCTTGGCGGTAGCCCCCGAGTATCAGGTTCAGCTCTTGGTCTGGATCTTCGCAATTCGCATCATGATGGTCATCGCGAGCGCTGTCTCGTATTTCATCAATGAGGCTATTGCCAAGGCCCGCTACGGCAACGCCGATACCTTCAACTTCGAATCGCCCCTCACTGTCCTCGTCTGGATCACTTCCATCGTGTCGATTATCCTCACCTACGTAGTATCGTTCCTGATGATCGGCTCACTCGGCGACGGAACGCTCTGGTGGAAGCTTGCGACCATCATTAGCTGCGGCACCCTGGCAGGGGCCTTGATCCCCGAGGTGACCAAGGTCTTCACCTCCACCGAATCGGGCCATGTCAAAGAGATCGTCACTGCCTCGCGCGAAGGCGGCGCTTCGCTGAACATCCTTGCTGGCTTCACCGCCGGCAACTTCGCTGCCTACTGGCTGGGCCTGGTAATCGTGGCGCTGATGGGAGTCGCCTACGGAGTGAGCGGCCAGGGTCTGGACGTGCTCATGAAGGCCGCACCAGTGTTCGCCTTCGGTCTGGTTGCTTTTGGCTTCCTGGGAATGGGACCCGTCACCATTGCCGTCGACTCGTACGGTCCGGTAACTGACAACGCGCAATCAGTCTACGAGCTATCGGCCATCGAGAACATCAGCGGCATCAAGGACGAGCTCAAGAAGTCCTTCGGCTTCAACGTGGACTTCAATCGCGCCAAGCATCTGCTCGAGGCCAACGACAGCGCCGGCAATACCTTCAAGGCGACCGCCAAGCCAGTGCTCATCGGCACCGCCGTAGTCGGCGCGACCACGATGATCTTCTCGATCGTGATGCTCCTCACCCAGGGACTCACGATCAACATGGACAAGCTCTCCCTGCTCTACGCACCCTTCCTGCTGGGCCTCATCACCGGTGGCGCGATGATCTACTGGTTCACCGGCGCAGCAACCCAGGCAGTTGCCACAGGTGCCTATCGAGCGGTCGAGTACATCAAGGGACACATGAAGCTGGACGGTGCCGAACGAGCTTCGACCGAGGACTCCAAGAAGGTCGTCGAGATCTGCACCCAGTACGCCCAGCGCGGCATGCTCAACATCTTCCTGACGGTTCTCTTTGGCACTCTCGCATTCGCATGTCTCGAGCCCTACTTCTTCATTGGCTATCTGATCTCGATCGCGATATTCGGTCTCTATCAGGCCATCTTCATGGCCAACGCCGGCGGCGCCTGGGACAACGCCAAGAAAGTGGTCGAAGTCGACCTCGGCGAAAAGGGAACCGCTCTCCATGCGGCCACGGTCGTGGGCGACACCGTCGGGGATCCGTTCAAAGACACCTCGTCGGTGGCAATGAACCCCATGATCAAGTTCACCACCCTCTTCGGCCTGCTGGCAGTGGAGCTGGCAATCGAGCTTTCGACCAGCACCAGCCGCACCCTCGCAGTGATCTTCTTCGTCGTGTCGATAATCTTTGCGTGGCGGTCGTTCTACAGGATGAGAATCACTGCGCGGCCGTCGGCCGAGTCGCCGTCTTCGTCGGGGACGCAGGCGATGCCCCTCGAGAGCGGAGGAAGCGCCCAATAGGAAAGACAAAGGGCGCAATCGCCAAGACGAGCATGGCTGCGCCAAGACACGGAGCAGCCATGCCGGCTGGCACTGGCATTCCGGCAGCGAGGACTGGCACCGGATCGACAGCAAGAACCAAGAGGGCGGCCGCGCCGAGCACGACTACTCCCCAGGTGCGGAACGCTAGCAGTGCCAGCAATCCTGCCATTCCTCCAACCAAGGCCAATACTCCAAGCACCTGGTGACCGCCCCTGGGCGCGAGACCAGCCACAATCAAACAGGGAAGGCTAGCGCCAGCCCGCCTTATCGCCTTTCCCAATCGCTCCGTCGATTCCTCGCTCATCTTCCAACGCTCGCGCCAGTCTCTTCGGCCATCGAAAGCCATAGTTGGGCCCATCCCAAGCAGCGCCAGGCCAACGAGCGAGTGACCGACACCCCATACCAGCACAACTGGCTCGGCTCCGACCTGCCACAGCAGCAATGCGGCAGTCATGATGCCGGAAACTGCCAGCCCAAGGGTATACCAACGAGCCCAGAACCATCCTGCTACCAAGCCGAAAAAACTCACCAGATACCGCAGCGCGAGCCCCGCAAACATCGGGGCGGTGGCTGCCGGGCCGGCAATTGCGTTGAGCAGAAAGAGCAAGCCGAAGAACGCCAGGATGATAGCCGCACACGCTTTTCGTTCGCCGACGTAGCGCATGGATAGATTATAGCTGGCCGCCTCGACAGCGCCATGCGCAGTTTTTGAAGGCTCCCGTACCCCCTCTACCTACTAATCCCCGCCATCGACTTTGCTAGTCGCGTCAGCGGCATCGTTGGCATCGACCAGATCCCCGTCGATCGAGGAATCCACGGGGTGCGGCTGTCCGTCATTGCCGCCGTCGATCGCGACCGAATCCGGCGCGGCGGAATCCGGCGCGGCGGAATCCGGCACGGCGGAATCCGGCACGGCGGAATCGATCACGGCCGAATCGGGGATTGCCGCATCGGGGGGGCTGATGCAAGCACCCTCTGGCCCGCACACCATGCCCTGCTCGCAATCGCTGTTCCGCAGACAGTTGGAGGAACAGCAGACGCCACTTCCCATCGCCAGCGCCGATACCAACACCAGCGACGTTCTGGCGAACGAATAGGATGCTCGTGCTAGAGCACCGAACGGTTTGCCTCCCGTCGGCAGACTCGTGGCGGGGACGCATCCGCTGCGTCGCTCGTCGGTCACATACCGACGGGTATGCTCCCTCCTCGCTCCTTGCGGCTGCGCCCCCGGCGCTTCGTCTGCCTCGGT
>JAZDLZ010001025.1:0-4388 GCA_043801535.1 Pseudomonadota bacterium | reverse complement strand
GGGGCACGTATCGTCTGGACAACTGCATACGTACCTGTCGGGAGCCCCCTTGTCAGCTTTATTCCCACCGAACTCGCCGGAATCACGAACGAATGCTGTCGACGCGAAGGATCTGCACCCGATTGATATTGGCGGAGCTAGCCACTGGCAAGCACCCGTATCACGGGCTGGCTGGATTGGTGTTGAGAGAACGCGTAGTCGACGCGGAGCCGGTGCCTCTGACGCCTTTTTCGGTTGGGGCGGCTGAGTTGATGGGGCTGGTGCGCGGTTGCCTTGACAAGGATCCAGAAAAGCGACCTTCGGCGGTGGCAGTGGTGCGGCTGCTGGAGGATGCGTTGGCACAGGGTGGGCGGCAGAGGCTGCGCGCCGAGGAAAGCCCTTTCCGCGGGTTGTTCTCGTTTGGCGAGCGCAATTCTGATCTGTTCTTTGGCCGAGACGTCGAGGTGGCAGCGTTTCTCGAGCGGCTGCGCGAGCAGCCTGTGTTGGCGGTTGTTGGACCGTCTGGATCGGGGAAGAGCTCGTTCGTGCAGGCGGGCGTAGTGCCACGTTTGCGAGAGCAGGGATCGTGGGAAGTGCTGGTAGTGCGACCCGGCAGTGATCCGTTTGGGGCGTTGGCAGCTCGTCTGGAAGGTGGAGAGAGCGGCAGGTCGGCCAGCTCGACTGATGCCAAGGAGGAGGCGTCGAATCTGCGACACCAATTCGCCGACTTGGTTGCGCGGAAGATGACGTTGACAGAGGTTTTGCAGCGTCTCGACGGCGGGGTGGCGCCGCGGCTCCGTGACTCGCCACAGCAGCTCAACGTGATGCTGGGAGAGCTGGCCGAGCGAACGAACAGCAGGGTGTTGCTCTTGGTAGACCAGATCGAGGAGACCTACACGTTGGTATCCAGCGAGCAGCAAAGGTCACGGTTCCTGCAGGCGGTGTGCGGTGCTGCCGACGATCCGCACGGCCCCGTGCGCGTGGTATTCACCGTTCGTGACGACTTCCTCGGACGGCTGGCCGAGAGCGGCGAGATTGAGGCTGCGCTGCGCCAGGTAACCGTGCTGCGGCGACCTGGCCCAGAAGCGCTGCGCGACATTCTCTGCAAGCCGATCGAGGCGCTCGGATACCGGTACGAGGATGATGGGCTCGTCGAGGAGATGATTCAGTCGGTGCGTGAGGAGCCAGCCTGTCTGCCGCTCTTGCAGTTTGCCGGCCAGATGCTCTGGGAGCGTCGAGACCAGGACAAACGGATGATCCGCCGCCAGGCGTACGAGGCAATGGGACGGATCACCGGAGTCCTTGCCGAGCACGCCGACGGAGTACTGGCGAGCTTGCCGCCGGCGCAACTCAAGGACGCACGCGATCTTCTGCTTCGCTTGGTGACGCCAGAGGGCACCCGTCGAGTGGTGGCGGCAGCGGCGGTATTGGACGGCCTGGGTTGCGGGGCTGCGGACGTGCTAAGTCGACTCGTGCAGGCGCGGCTAGTAACGACGCGGCGCGGAAGCAAGCACGGCGAGGGCGAAACCGTCCTGGAGCTGGTGCACGAGTCGCTGGTGCGGAACTGGACACGGCTCGCCCGCTGGCTCGAGGAGAGCCGGGAAGATGTCACGTTCGTTGTCGAGGTTGGCCAGGCAGCAGAGCTATGGGAAAAGCGCGGGCGGCGGCACGAAGAGGTGTGGCAGGGCGACGCGCTCGCCGAGGCCCGGCGAAAAATGGCACGTCTCACGACAACGGTGCCAGAGCAGGTCACCCTTTTCTTGCAGGCGGGGTTGGACAAGGAAAGACGGCGGCGACAGCGTCGGCGGCTCTTCGCGAGCGGGACGATGACGTTTTTGGTGATTGTGGCGGTCGTGTCGGTCTGGCAGGAACGTAGAGCTCTGACGCAGAAGGTGCGGGCCGAACAACGCGAAGCCGAGGCCCTCCGCGAGGGCGCCCGCGCAGCATTCGCCCGCGGCGACTTGCTCGAAGCGCGCGCCAAGCTGCGAGGGTCGCTGGAGACCAGCGATTCGACCATGGGCCGGGTGTTGTGGGGACAGCTCAGACAGGAGCCCTTGGTGTGGAGTAGGCGACTCGGTACTGCCGTCAGCGACGTTGCCTATGCTCCCGACGGCGGGACTGTCGCCGGTGCTTGCGTTGACGGCAGAGTCTATCTGGTCGATGCCGTCACGACTTCACTGCGAGTGCTACGCGGCAGCGCCGGCGAGCTAATGGCTGTAGCCTTTTCGCCGGATGGAAGGTACCTGGCAGCCGGCAGCAAGGCAGGTCCAGTTTTGCTGTGGGACATCGTGCAGGGAAGTGCCAGAGAGCTGATCGGTCATGACGCACAGGTTTTCGGCGCGGCCTTCGATAGTACGAGCCAGTTGTTGGCATCGGCCAGCTTCGACACGACGGTGCGGCTCTGGGATGTGGCGAGCGGAAGAGAGCACTTGGTGTTGCGCGCGCACCGAAAACCGGTCACACGGCTGGTCTGGCGCTCCGCTGGCATCCTTTTCTCGGCGAGCAAGGACGGAACGGTGCGCCAGTGGGACACTCGTACTGGTGCAAGTCGGGTGGTGGTTCAAGCAGGCGGTCAGATCTATGGGCTGACGTTCGATCGGGCGACCGGCGAGCTAGTCACAGGAGGCCTTGACCAGACTATCCGGCGGTGGGATTCAGATACGGGTGAGGAGCGAGAAGTCCTGCGTGGTCATCGAGAGCTTGTTACTGCCACTGCGCTTGGTCCAGATGGTAGGCTATTGGCGTCGAGCAGCCTCGACAGGACCGTCCGCCTTTGGGATCGGGAGTCTGGTCGCCACACCATAGTCGGCAAACACCGCGGCATCGTTTCTGGAGTCACCATCAGTCCAGATGGCCGGCTAGTGGCATCTAGCAGCCACGACGACACGCTCGGATTGTGGCATGTTCAGACGAGGACTGGTCTTGTGGAGGAGAGCGGCCACGCCGGGACAGTCCGAGCTCTGTCCTTCTCGCCCGACGGCAGTGTCCTGGTTTCGGGTGGCGAGGACAAGTCGGTTCGCATTTGGGATACTGATTCGGGCAGACAGAACGCGCTCCTTGCCGGCCATCACGACGCGGTGATGGGAGTGGCCTTCAATCCGGACGGAAAAGCGGTTGCGTCCGCAAGTCACGACCGTGGCGTGCGGTTTTGGGATTTGTCCAGCGGCATGGTCGAAGAGCTCTTGCCGCGTCACGGCATCCAGGCTTGGGATGTTGTCATCAGCAGCGATCGAAAGACAATTGCCTCGGTCGGGTCGGACTGGTCAGTACGCCTTTGGGATGCGCAGACGTTTCTTTCCAAGGGAATGCTCAAGGGAGAGGCAGTGCTTGCAACCATTGCAATCAGCCCCGACGGGACTCTGGTCGCCGCGGCTTCCGAGAGTGGCATTGCGTACGTCTGGGAAAAGGAAACATCTCGGCTCAAAGCCAGGTTGAGCGGGCACGCGGGAGGGATCTGGGGAATGGCCTTCACTCCGGACGGTGAGTCGCTCGTCACCGGCGGAATTGACGGTACAGTCCGGATTTGGAGCCTTGCCAGCACGACTGGCCGAGTGTTTGCCAACTATGGCAGTCCAGTCGAGCGATTGGCATCTTCGCCCGACGGTGGTCTTCTTGGAATCCCCACTGAGGCTGGCCTGGTTTTTCTGGCAGACATGGCGAACGGCGAACCCAGAGTAGTGCTGCGCGGTCATCGAGGAGCAGTCTCGGTAGTTCGTTTCGCCCCCGATGGAAGGCTGGCAGCTACGAGTGGGTTCGACGGTACGGTGCGGACCTGGGATGTGGCCACCGGCCGGCCATATTGGCGAGCGCCGCTGATGCTCCGAGCGCCACCCCGCCTCTTCACTCACCTCGGCTGGATTCAGGTCGACGGTGAACATGGGACTACAGGAGAGAAGAATTCGAAGAATCCCACCGCGGCGTCAGTGTTGCCAACTGCTTGGAGTCGGGCAGTAGCAGAGCAGGCCAGATTCGCGGCAGAATGGGCAGGAGCCCCGGCAACCGACAGCCGAACGATTCTCCTCCGTGGAGCTCACGGCAACTCACTCACTGGTCACGACAAACGCGACGTGAAGGTCGACAATCCTGCCAACGGGAATCATGCAAAAAACGATGGCGCGCGGCGGGCAAATGGCGGTTTCCTCTGTCTTTTGACCTACGACGACAGACTCCAATTCTGGAACATGGCGACAGACCGACCTCTCGCTAGCGAGCCGATGAAAAGCGCATCTCAACTGGCGGCAACAAGGAACGGTTGTCTGGTTCTTGCTGACGGCCGAGCTCTCTTGCTCGACTACGCGGCACATTCCATCGCAACCAACGAGAACAGCCAGGAAGCTGGCTTTGTCTCCGGTGCTGTCCGCGAGCTTTCCGGCAGTGCGAGCGTCGTTTCTTACCAGGAAGGCCATATC
>JAZDLZ010000349.1:0-2002 GCA_043801535.1 Pseudomonadota bacterium | reverse complement strand
CTGGTGCGGTTGCTCGAGGGGATTGCGGCGAATCCAGGGACACGGATCGGCCGTTTGCCGCTGCTGACGGAGGCGGAAGAGCGCCAGTTGCTGGTGGAGTGGAACGACACCGCGGTCGAGTATCCGCGAGAGAAGTGCGTACACGAGCTCTTCGAGGAGCAGGCAGCGCGGACGCCAGACGCGGTGGCAGTGGAGTACGAGAGGGAGCAGTTGACCTACGCGGAGCTCGACGAGCGGGCGAATCGACTGGCGTGCTACTTGCGCAAGCTCGGCGTGGGACCGGAGGCGGTGGTGGGCATCTGCGTGGAGCGGTCGCCGGAGATGGTGGTAGGAGTGCTGGCGATTCTGAAGGCTGGTGGTGCGTATTTGCCGATGGATCCGCGCTACCCGGAGGAACGGCTGGCGTTCATGATGGATGATGCCGGTATTTCCGTTCTCCTCACCCAGGCGAAGCTCGAGCCGATGCTGCCAGTTCTGCCTGGACGTCTGGTGTGCAAGGTGGCGATCGACCGGGACTGGCCAGAAATCGCCCAGGAGTCGCCGCAGTCGCCGCGTTCGGAGGCTGCGCCTGACAACTTGGCCTACGTCATCTACACGTCCGGCTCGACGGGACGACCGAAAGGGACGCTGCTCTGTCACCGCGGGGTGTGCAATCTAGCCGCGGCGCACGCCCGTGCCTTCGACGTTCGCAAGGACGATAGAGTACTGCAGTTCGCATCCTTTGGCTTCGACGCTTCGGTTTCCGAGGTGTTTGCCACGCTCACGGCTGGCGCAACGCTGGTCATGGCAGCACCAGGGGCGCTACTTCTTGGCGCCGAGCTTTTCGACCTGCTCCGGCGGCGCTCCGTTTCTCTTGTTACCTTGCCGCCGACGGTACTGGCGGCGCTGCCACGCACGGAGTTGCCAGCGCTGCGGACTCTGGTGGTGGCGGGCGAAGCGTGCCCGCCGGAGGTGATGGCGAGCTGGAAGGCGGGCCGGCGGTTTGTGAACGCCTACGGACCGACCGAGGCCACGGTTTGCGCCACACTGGCCGAGCATTCGCAGCCGAGCGACGAGGCTCGTTGCGGCGGTAGTGGGCACGGGGATAGTACCGGGCAAGGCGGCATGTGGACGAGTCAGGTTATTGGCCGTCCCATGGCGAACACGACGGCGTATCTTCTCGACGCCTCGCTCTGTCCGGTTCCGGTTGGCGTTCCGGGCGAGATCTGCGTTGCCGGAGTCGGACTGGCGCGCGGGTATCTTGGCCAGGCGGGGCAGACGGCCGAACGGTTCGTGCCCAATCCATTCGGCGAAGAGCCGGGGGCGCGCCTGTATCGAACCGGGGACCTGGGACGCTATCTGGCAGACGGGAGCATCGAGTATCTGGGGCGGATCGACCAGCAGGTGAAGGTGCGTGGCTTCCGTATCGAGCCAGGAGAACTCGAGGCGGCGCTGACTACCCATCCGGCAGTGGAGAACGCGGCGGTGGTGGTGCGCGAGGACGTCGTGGGAGACAAGCGACTGTGCGCCTACGTGGTGAGGCGGGATGCGGGGAGCGCATCTCTGAGCGTGACCGGGCTGCGCGAGCATCTTGCTGCGCGGCTTCCCGAGCACATGATTCCGAGCGCGATCGTGTTTCTCCAGGCGCTGCCGCTCACGCCGAGCGGGAAAGTGGATCGCAAGGCGCTGCCAGCGCCGGAGGCACGGCCTGAGCTGGACGAAGGCTACGTGGCACCGCGGACGCCGGCAGAGCGGACGCTGGCTCAGATATGGGAGGAGGTGCTGCGCGTCGACAAGGTCGGGGCGCACGACAACTATTTCGAGCTGGGCGGTGATTCGATCCTCAGTATCCAGGTCGTGGCCAGGGCAAATCGGGTGGGGCTGCGCCTCGCACCGCGGCAGTTGTTCGAGCATCCGACGGTAGGCGAGCTCGCCGCACTGGCAGGAGTGGGAGCGCGGAGTCAACACGAGCAGGGCATGGTAGTCGGGGCGGTGGCATTGACGCCGATCCAGCGCTGGTTTT
>JAZDLZ010000996.1:0-3007 GCA_043801535.1 Pseudomonadota bacterium | reverse complement strand
CGAGTGGCAGCGGTGGATACCGAATCCCTTGGTTGCCGGAAGGAGATTATCGTTTGTGACGACGGATCCACGGATCGCACAGTGGCGGCGATCGAGACGGCGGGCATCCCGGGAGTGACCCTGGTCCGTCACGAACGGAACCGAGGCAAGGGCGCGGCGATTCGAACCGCCCTGTCCTATGCAACGGGAGACTACGTGTTGATCCAGGACGCCGACCTCGAATACGACGTTGACGACTACCCTAAGATTATCAAAGCATTGGCTCCTGGCGTGGATGCAGTCTACGGGAGCCGATTCCTCCAACGCCGGTACCCGCACGGAATGCACCCGCTGAACTTCCTGGCCAACAAGATACTGACAGTGTCCGCCAACGTGCTCTACGGTCATCACATCACCGACGAGGCAACATGCTTCAAGGTGGTGCGCACTGACTTGCTGCGTTCGCTCGAGCTCGAGTGCGAACGATTCGAGTTCTGTCCGGAAGTGACGGCCAAGCTCGGACTGCGAAGAGCCACGATACTGGAGGTGCCGATTCGCTATGAGGCGCGCGACGTCGGAGGCGGCAAGAAGGTTCGGTGGACCGACGGCATTCAGGCGCTCTGGGTGCTACTCAAACACCGCATCGGTATTGCTGGCTCGCTCGAGTCGAGATGAGTCCAATGAACACCTCAGACGCGCCCGTGCCATCTGCCACGCCTTCCGCCACGCCTTCCGCCGAGCTTGAGACCACTGCCGACACCAGTGCCGGTGCCGCCGCCGCTCCCGCCGCCGCCGGAGCCCCGCCCGTCGTCGAAGCAACGCCCGTCGCCTCGGTGGCACCCCGACCGACCTTGTCATACAAACGGCTGTTCTTTTTTGACCTTTCCTGTGCTGCGGCAGCAGCGCTCGTTGGCTCGGCAACAGTAGCTGCCACCGAATTGGTGCTGGCGCTGTGCACCGCTCAGGGAAAAATCCGGCCAATGGCCGGCAGCAAGTTCGCTGTGCTCGATGCCGCTCTCGTTTCCTTGGTAGCGTTGGCGCTCGTCCCGATTTCGGCGTTCCTTCTCGTACTGCTCCGCGGCTCGCTGATGCTGATCTGGCCGACTCTGGCACGCCGGCTCTGGTTGGGTGCGCGTTCCAAGGAGGCGCCACCTTTTAGCGGCGTGGCGCCGTGGATCGTGTCGCTAGGAATGACCGCCACGCTCTATGTTGCCGCCTCGTATGGGCTCACCCGCTTCTTCACCGAGCGCTTTCGCGAGGCACAGCTCATTGCGCTGGCGCTGGCTTGCCTGCAGATCGGTCTCTTTGCGTTCCTTGGGCTGCTCTCGTGTCTCCTGGCTGCTGGCTTGCGGCATACTGGCCGCGCCCTTCATCGATGGCTGGGAGCCTTCAATCCCTTGGGTAGGCCAGGAATGGCGCTGGTGCTCTTGGCCGTCGGCTATGCCCCGCTGGTGGTGTCGCTGCTCCGGCGCATGCCGCAGCTCGGCGGAGCTCTTCCGTGGAGAGAGCTGCTCTCGGCGGGTGCGCTGGTACTGGGTTGGTCATTCGGTCTTCGCCTCCGCAAGAGGCGCCCGCCCGATCCCCAATCACCGAGAAGGAGCACGAAGATACCGCGGCGGCGCTGGATCCTCGTCGCGGCAATGGTTTCCTGGGTGGCTCTGGGCGTGCCGGTGGCACTATGGAAAATCGGCGCCGACCCAGAAACGAAATTCCTGGCGGTGACTGCATCGCCAACGCTCAACCGTCTAGTTGGACTCGTACGCTGGGCAAACGACTTCGACGGCGACGGCTACGGCTCCTTGCTCGGAGAAAACGATTGCGCGCCGTTCGATGGTGCCATCCACCCCAATGCCCGCGACATTCCCGACAACGGGATAGACGAAAACTGCTCTGGCCGAGACTTCTCCCCTGGCAGTATCCCTAGCTATCGACAAGGGGAAACAACTCCGGTACCCGACGAATACCGTCGTCGCTGGAGTTTTCTCTTCATCACCATAGACACCGTTCGCTACGACCACACGGGAATCGGCGGCTATTTCCAGAAACGGAAGCGAAACACTACCCCCAACCTCGACAAGCTCGCAACGCGAGCGGTCTCGTTCACGTTCGCCAACGCTCCCTCGGCAGGGACGGTCGCATCGATTCCGGCCATCCTCATGTCGAAGTTCTTCCATTCGGGCATCGCTCTCGAGGAGTCCAACCGTCGCGGCGAGCTGCCGAAGATCAAGCCGGAGAACACCACCATAGCCGAAGCGATGAAGCGAGGCGGCTACCGTACCGTCGGGATTGGCTCGCACTACTACTTCAACAACTGGGGGCTCGAGCAGGGTTTCGACACTTTCGACAACTCCCTCGGAGCCAAGCCAGAGCCCTTCTGCATCACCTCCCAGGCAATCACCGACAAAGTACAGTCGTGGATTGCCAAGCTCGGCAAGAACCCGTGGTTCATCTGGGCTCACTACATCGACCCGCACGGACGCTACGTGGCCCATCCCGGCGACGTGCAATTCGGCGCCGAGGAGGAGGATCTGTACGACGGCGAGCTGGCGTACACCGACAAGCACGTTGGCCGGCTCCTCGACTACCTCACCCACTCCCCGGCTGCGGCAACGACAGTGGTTACCATCGTCAGCGACCACGGCGACGGCTTCAAAGAACACGGCTTCATCAATCACGGGATGGCCTTGTACCGTGAGCTGCTCCACGTACCGCTCATCGTCTATATCCCCGACATCGAGCCTCGCTCGGTCGACGGACCGGTCTCTCCGTTGGATCTTTTCCCGACAGTGGCCCAGCTCGCGGGAATCGACATCTCCGACCTCTCGCTCGAGGGTGAAAGCCTGGTGCCCCAGCTCTTCTATCGACGCGACGCGAATCAGCGCGTCGTTTTCGCAGAGACCAACTGGCCGGAGCCTCTACGCGCTGCCATTACCCAAGACTACAAGCTCATCTACAACCTCAAGGCGAACGTATTCCAGCTCTTCAACTTGAAGACCGATCCCTGGGAAAAGCAGAACCTCTGGAACAA
>JAZDLZ010000981.1:0-3597 GCA_043801535.1 Pseudomonadota bacterium | reverse complement strand
GATCCTGCTCCGAGCGCAGTCCCGACCCCACGACGATGGCCGTCGCTGTGCCTGCGTTGGCCTATGGCGCATTCCTCCTGCCACATGAACGTCCCGGCGACGAACGTAGGTGGCCGCACAATCATGGACGATCACACCCCTAGCGCACCGATCGGGTTGCCTCCCGTCGGCAGACTCGCGGCGGGGACGCATCCGCTGCGTCGTTCGTCACTACTCGGAAAGCGGTCGCGAATGGTAGCGGAGATAGATCACGATGTCTTCGACCATCGGCTTCTTCGCCTCGGGAAGGCCATCGCCCACGATCCAGGTGTTGTCCGTGGCAGCGCCGTCGATGGTCAAGGGCAGCATGAGCTTCCAGTCGGTCGAAGAGAGGCTTCGGTCGCGAGCGAAGTATCGCCAGCACGCCGGGCTGTCGGCCAAGGTACCGGTGGTCTCGGCCTGGTTGATGCAAGCCGCGAGAGGTCCCGAGCGAGTGACGAAGCTCGGCGGGCTATCCGCCTGCGCACTGGTGCTCTGTGGCGCATAGCCGACCAGCAGCTTGCGGATCGGGAACTCGAGCACCGGCAAGGTGCCGATTTCCTGCTGCACCGACTCGGCCTCGCAGCTCCGGATGAAGTCGGTACCGCCGCGCACCAGCTCGTAGCGCACGACGTCGCTGCCGCTGCCCAGGTTGGTGCCGACCACGTTGACGGCGATGTTGCCGCCGGTGATCACGTCACCGTCGACACCCGCCAAAAGGTGATTGCACGACAAGGGATCGATCATCCAGCGCGGTCCGCTCCGCGTGTTCTCCTGGAGCGTGAGCGGAATGGTGAACGGGATCTCGATCTGGTCCACGGCCATGTTGGCGCCCCGGATGCGCCGCCTCACGTAGGGGGGGCTCGTGATCATGTTGTGAAACTGCTGGCCTGCGGTCACGATCTCGCCGGTCCGGCCGTCGACGATATCGCGGAGCTGCGGGAAGAGCTGCTCGCGAACCGAGAAGCGCAACACCTCGGTGTTGGCGGACGAGTCGCAGTCGATCCCCTGCGCTCCGCAGTACTCGGCCTCGCGCCGCTCGATCTCGGCGATGAACGCCTTGACGTCGTCCAGGGTCAGCAACGCCTGGCACTGATTGACCAGGCTCGCCGCCTGCCCTGCCGGCAGGTTGTAGCGATGGATGAAGGCCATGGTCATCCGGTAGGTGTACTGGAGGACGCGCCGGAAGGTCGCTGCCGATCTGGCCACCAGTTGGTCGCCAACCAGGACGCTGCCAGTCTCCCGGCCGGTCAGATGGTCCGCGACGAAGGTAACGTACGCCTGATAGCCGTCCGCGGCAGCCTGCGCCTGGTAGCGCAGGTCTTCGATCTCGGCGTTGACGTTGAATATCTCCTGCACAAGGAGACTGAACTGACTGACCAGACCGTCCACGTCCCGCTCCAGGAGGGCGAGCTCCAGTCCGGCGTCGAGCTCCTCGATCGCCCCATCGTGCTCGTCGGTGAGAACCTCACCCGCGTACTCCATTGCCGCCAGCCCCGCCTTGATGGTCGCGGTGACGATGCCGCCCACCGCCTCCTTGATGCCGTTGGTCAACGACGCCGTCACGTGTCCCGGACAGTCGGTGCCTCCTGCCATACCGACGATGATCACGCAGCTCGGTGCATCGGTCGCTTCCTTGATACCGTCCTGCACCGCCTCGGTGAGCTCGAGCGCGTACTCGGTAATCTGCTTGGCGATGCTCATGCCGAGCTTGGCCTTGTCGAGCTTGTCGTCCTCGACGGAGGCCTGCGCCATCTTCTCGAAATGGAGGTTGAATCTGGTGGCCAGTGACTCGACGCTGCCGATGACGGTCTTCGCCTCCCGCTGCAGCCTTGCCCGCTCCTGCAACAACACACCCATAGCGCCGCCGACGCACGCGCGCCGCTCGCCGTGCAGCCAGATGAAGACCTTGTTACTGTCGAGATTACAGGCGGGAGAATCCTCCTCGGTGGCGTTCAGGAAAGTATTGACCACCTCGGTGCAATTGTTGGTGCCCGACACGGGGTTGTCGTAGTCGGAGCAGGTGAAGCCGAAGTCACTGGGGCAGTCGTATTCGGGGTCCTCCTCGAGCTTGCAGTCGCGCAACCGGCGCCACTCGTCCGGGTCGTATTGCTCGAGCAGATGAGCACAGTAACCAGCCGCGCCGCCGGCATCCATCGCCGCCGCTGCCGGGTTGCCGCAGTGCTCGGCGATCTGGGCATCGATGCCGGCGCGACTGTCGAACAGTTTCTCCTCGAAGGCGTCGAGATCCGCCAAGGAGCTCTTGAGCTCTTCGATAGCTGCCGCGATCTCGACCTCGGCTTCTCCGACCATGCCGCCGCCACTGCCATCTGGACCAACGAGCATGGCCTGGTAGCTCTGCCAGTTGCTCAGCGCCAGATCGCTATTCTCGAAATAGACGCGGTTGGCGGTCACCCCGAGCGGATTCTTGGCCGGATTGAGCTGGGACAACACCCCCTGCCCCTTGTCGAAGACGGGTCCGGCGCTCCCGCGGTAGCCGAACATCTCCTTCTGCCAGTGCTGCTGCAAGACCATGAGATAGACCTGGGCGAGATACTCGTGCTGCATCAGGTGCTGGGCGAAGATCAGGTCTTTCTTGTCCGAGCTCAGATACACCCGGCGCTTGAGGTCGGTGAGCTCGGCCAGCACATCCATCCGGTCGGACATCATCGTCTGCATCAAGGCGAGCCAATCGTTGCCCTGCTGCTTGAAGGCCCGCATTGGCCAGTTGAACAGCACCGCAGCCTCGATGGTGCCCACGCTCAGCCGCGAGAGCTGCTCGTAGCGGGCGAAGGCTGCACGCAGGCTCTGCTCCTTGTAGCTCAGTGCCGCGCCCTGATCGAACGGGTTGGCGGCGTGACGGTAGATCGTCAAGAAGGCATCGGAGCGGGCGCGGTCACCGTCGAACTTGACGATCTGACCGAGATCGCGCCAGAAGCGATTGTGCTCCTGCAAGGTGAACAGTCCGGGATTGTCCTTGCCGGCGGTGACACATCCTGCGACCGGCATGGTGTCGACACAGAAGAGCTCGAGATTGCCGGCGTCGGTGGAGGTCTCGACACCGTCCAGGCTAACCCAGTTGGAGAGCAGCGCCTTCTGGTAGAGAGCCAGGCCGCAGCGCACCTGCGATTCGTCGATACAGGCCGGGCGAGGCGCCGCGCCTTCTTCGTCACACGGCAGGACGTACGGAGAGAGGAAATCGTAGATGCTCAGGTGCGACCGATTCCCCGCGGGGGTGTCGGCCAGGTACCAGAGCGCCTGCTCGATCGCCTCCGAAAAATTGAGCAGGTCGGGGAAGATGGTGGTGCGCCCGCGCAGGCCCTCGGCACCCGTCGCGCCCTGGGCTGTCGCCAGGTAGGCGGCATATTCTCCGGGCGAGTTGAAGTGCGATACCACCGGGCCCGTCGCACAGTCCTCGAACACCCCGGAGGGATCGGGCGCGCCGTGCTCGTACTCCAGGTCGTCGACGCTGATCCGATCCGGCACGTCGGCTTCGCTGCACACGCGATCCAGACACAGGAGCTCCCCGCTCTTCGGATCGCGGCAGGCGCACACCTCGATGCCTCCGCCCATCTCCAC
>JAZDLZ010000939.1:0-5390 GCA_043801535.1 Pseudomonadota bacterium | reverse complement strand
CCTACTAGGGGCGGCTGCGAGCCCTCGCCGCCCCCCGTCGAGCAAAGCTCAACGGGGCCCTCCCTTCCGCGCGGCGGAGCCGCGCTGCGCTCGTTGTTGCTATCGCCGTTATAGGGCGCTTGTCGTGGTCAGGAGTACATCGGGTACGGAATCTCGAAATCGTACTCAGGGGCGTTTCTTGGTATTCGGTTTCCCTGCTTGCTCACCTTGAGTTCCGCCCTTGTCACGCTCGAAGACAACTGTTGGCGTCTCTTGAATGTCTTTGGTCGAAAGACGAGCCCCTTTTCGTCGGTCGAGGATGAGAGTCTCAGCCGAGTGGATGTCGTCGACTAGAGGGGGGACAGGACTGGATGGCTTGGCTCGAGGTGGCTGAGCGGAGGCAGACGAGGTCGCGGTTGGCACCGGAGCTCCATAGGGGGCGGAATGGGAAGAAGGGGCAGCAGACGGAGACGCGGGCGGAGACGAAGACGGTGCGGATGAAGAGGATCCGAGAGGCGAAGCAGGCGAGGCAGCGATTGAAGGGACAGCGAAAGCCGAGTTTCGTTGTGGTTGTAGAGGAGGACGTGATGGCGACAGCGGAGGTCGCAAGGAGGGGCTGCCTTCGACTTTTCGCAATGGATCCGCGCGGTGTCGTGGCTCTCCTGGCGGACTCTGCTTGAAGGCAAGAGGAGGAGCAGCCAGCTCTTCGCGCATTACTGGCTTGTCGCGATGTCCGGCAAGATGGGTTGGGCATGCCATACCCATCAGAGTGCGACGCTCGGCTGGACTCGAGTTAGGAGAGATTGCGCTCGGCCTGGGGGGGATGCCGGACGAAGGACCGGACGAAGGACCGGACGAGAAAACCGGCCCAACGGATGGTTTTTCGGCCAAAGCCCTCCGGTCGACGGAAGCACCGGCGGCAGCAGGCTTTGGGGCTGCCTTGGCCGAGAGGCCCATTCCGGCGTCACCTTTTCCCAGGCCTAGGCTTGGCTTGGGCATTCCAGGCTGCAATCGGGCATGGTCCTTGCCAAGCAAGGGACTGCGCGCATCGGCTTCTCGTCCGGCTTCTCGTCCGGCTTCTCGTCCGGCAGCGGCAGCCACTGCCGAGCTTGACGCACGCGGCGGTTCCGACGGTGATTGGCCGCCAGGTCCCGCAGTGAAAGCAGGCGCAACGGAGATCTGAGTGTCGGATCCTGTTCTATCCTCCGGTGGTGCAGCCTGGGCGCCAGCGACTGGCACGAACTGAGAGTACTCGGCATTCGGACCGAGGGCATCGGCGATCAGGTTTTCGCCAACGTCCGCAGTGTGGCCGTCCGGGATGACGAAATCTTCGAGTAGTCGAAGCTCTCGGTCGATGTCTTCGGCAAACATTTTGCGCAGGAACCGGCCAAGATGCGTGCGAACGTAGCCAGGCGAATAGTCAGCGAGAAACGCCTTGAGCGCGACTTCGAATTCCTGTGCCGACTGGAATCGTGCGCCTCTGGATCGCGACAATGCCTGGTCGACGATGGTCACCAGCGGTGCTGGGAGATCGGGATTGATTTCCGTGATCGGCCGATATTTGGCGTCGCGGACGCGCAGCAGTAGATCTAGCTCGTTGGGTGCGGCGAAAGGCGGCACCTTGGTCAATAGCTCGTAGAGGACGACCCCGAGCGAGAACAAGTCAGACCGGTGATCTACTTTCCGGCCGGCTGCCTGCTCTGGGCTCATGTATTTGACTTTTCCCTTGATGACTCCAGTCTTGGTGCGCGTGCGGGACAGCGTTGCCTTGGCAATCCCGAAGTCACAGAGCTTCACTTGGCCGGAATAGGAGCAGATCACATTCGATGGCGAAATGTCGCGGTGGACCAGCTTGAGCGTCCGCCCTTTCGAATCCGCCAGGGAGTGGGCAGCCCACAATGCAGCTGCAACTTCGCCAACGATCCATGCCGCGTGTTGGGGAGGGAGTTGCTGGTCCAGACTCCGGCAGCGTTCGAGAATAGTACGCGTATCCTTGCCATCGACGTACTCCATGGCAATGAAGTACTCTCCCTGGGCACGAGCAAACTCGTAAACCTGGGCAACATTCGGGTGTCGCAGGAGCGAAGCAATCTTCGCTTCGTCTACGAGCATCTGGATGAACGCTTCGTCCTCGGCAAGATGGGCCAGGACTCGCTTTACCGCAACCAGGCGACTATGACCTTCGCGGTCGAATGTCTTCGCACGGTAGATCTCGGCCATCCCGCCGAAGGCAATTCGATCGAGCAGTTGATAGCGACCAAGTTGCTGCGCCCGAGGCAACGTCACCCATCCTATCGCTTCTTGGGGTAATATTGCAAAGGTTTGCTCTTTCTTCGCAGCAACTCACAACCTGGAGGTTCCATGCCTCGCCTGGCAATCGTTCTCGGACTGCTTCTCGCGTGCTCCAGCCAAGAAACCACTGGTGCGTCACCTGCGTCTGCCGGTCTGAACGAGGTCACACCGCAGTCTTCCTATTCCTCGGTTTCTTCGGCGCAAGCAGCCGTGCCTTCACCTGGCGTTTCCGAACGAATGCGAGGCGAAGCGCCCGGTCATCCGTTGCGCGGGACGACTGTCAAGAACGGCACACTGGAGGACGCATCGTCAATGGCCAAGACTGAGCAACGACCAATCTTGCCAGCAGCTAGTCGGCAGAAACCAATCGATGCTCGAATCGAGCCTGGAATCGAGCCTGGGATCGCGTCTGGGATCGCGTCTGGGATCGCGCTCGAGAACAGAGTAGTCGCCGAACCGATCGCTCTGCAACAAAAGGAGGGCCAGGGCTATCGCATCACGGTCAAACGGCCAGCCACCACCGTCAAGCCGAATTCGCCTGCGCTGGTGCGCGTAAACATCGCGCCCACTGCTGGTTACCACCTCAACAAAGAATTTCCAAGCGTCCTGAAGATCAAAGCACCGCCTGGAGTGCGGCTTGTCCGAGACCAGATCACTCCAGCGGAGGCGCAACGATTCGAGGAGGCGGGTGCCGACCTCGAAGTTGGGTTCACGGCCGAGACGTCCGGCTCCAAGCATTTCGATGCAACATTGAAATTCGCCGTTTGTACGGCGACGACTTGCGAGCCCAAGCGAGAAACGCTCGCCTGGGACGTCAACGTCGAGTAACCTTGCCGCCATGAGCAGCGATTCAATCGAACCGCGCGATCGACTGCATGGCCTCGGCGGCGATATCCGCGCAGCGTACATCAGCAACAAGCGGGTCATGTCGTTCGAGGAGTACTACTCCCTCGTCTTGTCGGACCCGAGACATCAACTGCGATCCGCAGTCCAGTACCTGCGGGATGTCTTCGACCACTTTGGCGTCGAGGAAATCAAGCTCCCTCGCGGCACTGCGACGCGCTGGAAGCTCTTTGACTGCCCGTGGGATGGTGGTCGAGATCGTTTGTTCGGGCAGGAGGAAGTGCAAGCCCGCGTCTACCGAGCTATCTGCAATTTCGCTCGCGAAGGACGCGTCAACCGACTCATTCTGCTTCACGGTCCAAATGGATCGGCCAAGTCGACCTTCGTCACCTGCCTGGCGCGGGCGCTCGAATACTACTCGACGCTCGACGAGGGAGCCCTTTATCGGTTCAACTGGATGTTCCCGTCCCAGCGAATCTCGCGTGGAGGAATCGGTTTTGGCGGGAGCGCCACCCACGACTACGATGAGGTTCCGCGCGGCGACACGTTCGCCTATCTGGTCGACGAAGATCTCGACGCCAAGCTGGTGGACGAGCTGCGCGATCACCCGTTCCTGCTGATTCCGGCGAAGCAGCGCCGGGAGATGCTGGCCGAGATGCGCAAGGATCGGGAGTTCCCCGCTTCCGACTATCTCCTCTACGGCGAGGTCGGTCACAAGAATCGGCAGATCTACGAGGCGCTTCTTGCCAAGTACCGAGGCGACTATTTGAAGGTGCTTCGGCACGTGCAGGTCGAGCGATTCTACATTCAACGCCGCTACCGGGAAGGGATGGTGACTGTCGAGCCCCAGATTCACGTCGATGCCCGGAGCAGACAGATTACTATGGACAAATCGTTGGCTGGGCTACCGACCATGCTCCAGTCGATATCGCTGCACGAGTACGGTGGAGAGCTCGTCGATGCCAATCGCGGGATAATCGAGTACTCGGATTTGCTCAAGAGACCTTTGGAGACCTACAAATACTTGCTCGGCACCGTCGAGCAGGCAAGGGTACCATTGGAGAACGCGATTCTTCACCTCGATCTGGTGTTCATCGGTTCCTCCAACGAGGCGCACCTGGCGGTGTTCAAAGAGATCCCCGAGTTTCAGTCGTTCAAGGGGCGGCTGGAGCTAGTGCGTGTTCCTTACATTCTGGACCACACGACTGAAAAGGAAATTTACGACCAGAAGTTGCGAGCCAGCGTTCTCGGCAAGCACGTCGCCCCGCACGCGACCTTCGTGGCGGCGCTGTGGGCAGTGCTGACGAGGATGCGCAAGCCCATGGCCGAGAAGTACTCCAAGAACCTCGCCGAGATCGTCTCCCGGCTGAGCCCACTCGAAAAGGCCGAGCTCTACGCACGCGGCGAGACGCCTGACTCGCTGAACGCCGAGCAGACCAAAGAGTTGGCGGGCGGCATCGAAAAAATATGGTCCGAGTCGGAATCGTACCCCAACTTCGAGGGACGAACCGGTGCCTCGCCGCGCGAGATGATGACGATTCTCCTCAATGCGGCCGCCAACCCTCAGTACGCCTGCCTTTCTCCACTGGCGGTATTCGAGGAGATCGAGGAGTTGGTGAGGAACGTGACAATCTACGAATTCCTCAAGCAGGAGCCACTGCCCGGGGGCTATCACGAGAATCGCAAGTTCATCTACACCGTTCGCGATCGCTATCTCGACATGATCGAGGACGAGCTGCGTTCGTCAATGGGGCTCGTCGAGGAACGCGAGTACGGCAGGCTTTTCGAACGCTATGTCACTGTCGTCATGCACTGGTTCCGCAAAGAAAAAGTGCGGAATCCGATCACTGGTCGGCTCGAGGAGCCCGACAGCGAAATGATGGCGGAGGTAGAGAAGACCCTTGGCATTGGCGCCAAGCGGGACGATTATCGGCAGGACATCTTTTCTCGGATTGGAGCCTGGTCGGTCGACCATCCCAACCAGAAACCAAACTACGGAGAGATTTTCCCCAAGCAGTTCGAAAAGCTTCGCGAGTCGTACTTCGAGGAGCGAAAGAAGACCGTCAGAAAGACCAACGAGGATCTCCTGAAGTATCTCACCGACGGCCCAAGTCACGTCGCCGACGAGGAGGTGCGGGTCCGAGTCGAGACAACCCTCGCGAACTTGAGACAGAAGCACGGCTACTGCGAACGCTGTGCTCGAGACGCGCTTTCGTTCCTGCTCAGGAAACGCCATTCGAGCTAGCCTAGAGCACCGAACGGTTTGCCTCCCGTCG
>JAZDLZ010000931.1:0-7477 GCA_043801535.1 Pseudomonadota bacterium | reverse complement strand
CGAGTGGTGGCGGCGGAGGCGGAAGCGGTGGCTCAGTACTCATCGAAGCTGTGACCGTAGAAATCGAGGGCTCGGTAGCTGCCAACGGTGGTGGTGGCGGCGGAGGGGGCGGCCAAGCGTCGACCGGGCTCCCCAACGCGTCCGGGCAGAATGGTGAGGACGGTACCGTCACGCTCAGCCAAGCCGCCGGCGGGAATGCCGGAAGCAATGAGGCAGGCGCCGGGGGTGCTGGCGGATCGGGGCTCGGGAAACCAGGAGAAGGCGGATCGCCGCTAACTGGCAAGGGTGGAGGTGGTGGCGGCGGCGGAGCGATCGGGCGTATCCGCATCAACGTAAAACCGGACACTACTCCCACCCTGGACAAGGGAACCATAAGCCCCATCGCGAGCGTGGGTGCCATCGACACCTGGGAAGTACCGCTCCCCTGAAGGAACGACTTACCCGGAGCCAGCTGGCGGCCGGCGTTCTCCACGGGGATGACCGATCCCGAACTCTCTGATCTTGTACAGGATGGCCTTGTAGCTGATTCCTAGTTTTACTGCTGCCTCCCGCTTCGATCCGCCAGTCCTGGCGAGCATGGCCACGATCGCCTCACGTTCGACAATGTCTGCAGCCTTGCGACCCAGCGTCTTGAGATCGACGTTGCCGCCTGCGCCGGCGGCGGCGAACTCGGCCGCAACCACTTCGCCGAGCGGTACGGCAGCGGCGCTCGAGGCGTAGCCTCCAAATGGATAACTACCACCGCGCACCGGCACCACAGTTGCGGCCGTTACTGCGGCGAGCGCCGCGGTCGTGGCACTGGTCGGTCCGGTACCCAATGGCAGAGCTGTGTCGACAGAGCGCGCGGTCGCGGAATCGCCACCGGGAAATGGTCTTGCCAAGCTCTTGGTGGCAGCACCGCTCGGAACCGCAGAGACTGCGCCCATGCCGATCGCGCCCTGGCTCACTTTTGCGTCAGCCCACGCAACTGGGTCCTCTGCATCCTGTGCGTCCTTCGATTTCTCCACCTCCGGCGTGCCCGGGACATCCAGCGTATCCCTCTCGGGGAGGCTGGCCTTGTCATCGTGCAGGTCGCCGATATTACGACGCTGCGCCCCGGCATTGGCGCAACGGGCATGAGACGAGTGCATCTCCGCATAGACGTAGCTCGGATCGCGCAGCACCATTAGACGCCGGACCAGATTCTCGAGCTCCCTGACGTTTCCCGGCCAATCGTACTCGAGGAAACGAACCACGATCTCAGCCGGAACGTCGGCGCCAGTCCGGCCGTACCGTCGCCCGTACTTCTCGACAAAATGCGCGAGCAGCGCCGGGATGTCCTCGCGACGCTCGCGCAGAGGAGGAATTCGAACCTGAACGACGTTGAGACGATAGTACAGATCCTCGCGAAACGTTCCCTCCCGAATTGCCCGCTCGAGATCGCGGTTGGTCGCCACGATGGTCCGAACATCGACCTTCACTTTCTTTTGTCCGCCGACTCGATAGAACTCACCGTCCTGAACGGCTTGGAGAAGCTTGGCCTGCAGTGGCGCTGGCATCTCACCAATTTCGTCGAGGAAGAGAGTGCCTCCGTCGGCGAGCTCGAATTGACCTGGCTTTGCCCGCTGGGCGCCAGTAAAGGCGCCACGCTCGTAACCAAAGAGCTCGGATTCGAGTAGCGTCTCAGGCAAGGCCGCGCAGTTGATCTTCACGAACACTCGATCGTGACGAGACGAGCGGGCGTGGATCTCACGCGCCACGACGTCCTTGCCGACGCCACTCTCGCCAGTGATAAGAATCGGAACGTCGGCATCTGCCACTCGGTCGATCAACGCCTCCACTCGACGCATCGCACCCGACTCGCCCAGGTTTCGACTCGCGCGAGCGATTCCGGGAATCACCGACGTCGAAGTCGACGCCCGCAGCGGACGCAGATCGACGACTCGCTCGATCACTTCGCGCAACTCATCGTGCTGAAGTGGCTTGGTCACGTAGTCACTGGCACCGTAGCGAATTGCCTTGATGATCGTCTCCGCCTCGTCGAGCGCCGACACCATGACTACCGGAACGGCTCCGCCCGCGGCTCGATAGAGCCTGAGCACCTCGATGCCGTCCATGCCTGGCATGACGACGTCGAGAAGAACGATGTCCGGTCTCGGCTCCACCGCCAGCCGCTCGAGAGCGGCTCGCCCCGAAGACGCTATCTCGACTGGAAATCCGAGCGCCTCGAGAAACGCCACGACCATCTCACGGCTTGACTCGTCATCGTCCACGGCAAGTACGTGAATGGGTGCGCGCGACATGTGTCCGTCCCGTGCAGATGCCGTGCCCGGAGTTGTTGTAGACCAGTCCCTCAAAGGAGGTATCGAATGTGCATGACTGGAAGATCCGGGATTCGAAGACACGCGCGAGGCTAGCAACGGCAATCCTCTGCCTCGCCAAACACGGGAGGAACCTATGGAGAAAAGCGAGGCCAGACCAGCGCAACACGGTGATGGCGCGCAAGACGAAAAGGGATTCGAGCCTCTCGAGGACGTTCGCGCAATGACGGAACGAACGATGGCTCGAGTCGAATCGTTGATACGCGAGCATCCTGCGAAAGCCCTGCTAGTCGCTCTGAGCGCAGGATACCTGCTTGGACGCATCGTGCGACGCTAAGATCCCGGCCAAAGGCAGTGTTCGGACGAGAGAGTGTAAAGCGAGTCTGACCGGTCCCCGTCTGCTCCAACCTGATCTGTTCACGGATCCATTGGCAGTCCGGCCAGTCTTCCTTCTGGGTCGACGAATTGGCGAAGCTTCGCCTTCGCTCGCAGCTCGAGCTGGCGAACCCGTTCCCGACTGATGCCAAACTTCTTGCCTAGACAGGCGAGCGTGGCTGGCCGTTGTCGCATGTGGCGGGCGCGAATGATGGCCCTCTCCCTCGGATCGAGCACCTTCAGCCCCAGATAGACTTGCGCCCTCCGCTGATCGTCCTCCTCGGCGCCGGCAATCATGTCCTCGGGAGTCGGTGCATCCTCTGCCAATGATGAGCTCGTCGGTCGGCGATCGTCGAATCCGCGGGGAGCGTCGAGAGAAATGTCCCGCCCCGTAAGCCTGGGTGTCATTGCCTCCACATCTTCTCGCTCGACGCCGAGCGCCGTGGCAAGGTGTTCGGCATCGGTCGTCTCACCCTCTCGTTCTAGACGACGACGCGCCCTTCCGAGACCAAAGAAGATCTTTCGCTGGGATCTGGTAGTTCCGATCCGCACCGGTCCGTGCGAACGCACCACGTGCTCGAGCATGCACGCCCGAATCCAATATGTGGCGTATGTCGCGAGGCGAGTGCTCCGATTCGGATCGAAGCGGCGTGCCGCAATCGTCAGGCCGAGGTTCCCCTCTTGGATGAGATCCTCCATCGATGGTCCAGAATGACGAAACTCGAGCGCAATCCGGATAACCAATCCCATGTGGGCGGCAACCAGACGCCCCAACGATTTCTCGTCACCATCGACAAGCCAGGCCTTGGCTAGACGCCGCTCTTCATCCTGGGTGAGCGGACCTTCGCGACCGTGCTTTCGAGGCACTTCTTCCAGAGGCTTGGTAAGGCCCATCGCTGCTATCTCCTGCAATGGTTGGTCGGGAACGTTCTATTCCGCGAAGCTGGCGCTACGACGTGCCCAGCAGATTCTTGGCTATCGCCACGCCACCCATCCGCATGCCTGCGACTACCAACCGAGACGTGACTCGGGAGAAGAGACCACCGCCTAGCACATAGCCAGCTGCGAAGGCGATGGCCACGGAAACGACCGGACGGTCTTTACAGAAACCACCAACTGTACGGCCAAGGTCGTCGCTCTTCTGAGCAATGGCCTGACCGAGAGCGCTCACATCCGTTCTCACCCTTCGAGCGGCCTCTGCGATGCCGGGAGCTCCCTCCCTCGACACTTCCTGCCCGTTGTCGCTCTGCATGACAGAGAGCCGGTGCACCTTCCATGCCGCCAATTGCCGGCTTCGAAACCACGGTCGGCGTCGTTGCGGCGGCGGGCTAGTGTCTCAATCGTGCCACCTGGTTGCTGGCAAGCGTTGCGCACCGGCAGCGCCATCGTGTGTCATTGGAGCGCACAAGAAAGCCGTCCTCCGGTGAAAGGGAACCCGAGCTCGTTGGACCCCTCCCTGGCGCGGCTCACGCAGCAACCAGTAGCCGACTATTCTTGGACAGATACGACGCGACCGTTCCGGCCCCGCATCATCAAATCTTTCACACTTGTCTACCGGCTAAGCGCAAGAATTGACCAATGCACCTTGCAGGATCGAAACCAGGATGCTAATAAGTCGACCGCTCAGGCGGGGACTTCAGCAATGTCGACGATTGGCGATGCAGTGGAGGCGTTCGACCGATCAGCGGGCTCGACCCGCCGCTCGCTAAAATCCGGAGTGCCCAAACGAATCCTGGTCGTGGACGACGATTGCGAAGCAGCCGAGAGCATGGCTGCCATCCTCCGAGAGGACGGCCACTCAGTGGACACCGCAACGACCGCCGAGGAAGCTCTCGACCGATTCAGCCTCGACACCTACCACCTTCTGCTGACCGACCTCCTGCTGCCTGGAAAAAGCGGCGTTGACCTCACCAAACTGATCCACGAAAGCTGTCCGGCCACGGCAATCGTCCTGATAACTGGTCATGCCACCGTCAAGACAGCGGTAGCAGCGCTCAAGCGCGGTGCCTCCGACTACATTCGCAAGCCAGTCAGTCCCAAGAAACTCCGCGAACGAATCGCAAACCTGCTCGCCAGACGTCCCGAATACCTGCCCAACAAGCTACTGCTCGCATCACGCTCGGGGACCGTGAACTTCGAAGGCATGATTGCCCGCTCGAGGGTGATGCACAACGTCTTCGAGAAGATCAAGCTTGCGTCTTCCTCCGATGCCACCGTGCTGGTCACCGGAGAGAGCGGCACCGGAAAAGAGCTGGTCGCTCGCGCCATCCACCTTCGTTCTACGCGACGGAACGGACCATTCGTGCCCGTACACACTGGCGCAATCCCACGAGAGTTGATCGCCTCGGAGCTGTTCGGCCACGAGCGCGGCTCGTTCACCGGAGCAGTCGATCGCAAAGAGGGAAAATTCGAGCTTGCCGACGGCGGCACCGTGTTCCTCGACGAAATCTCCACCATGGACGAACGAACCCAGGTGAATCTGCTACGGGTGCTCGAGACGTTCACCTTCAGCCGCGTTGGTGGCAAGAAGGAGAAGTCTGTCGACGTGCGCGTGGTCGCCGCCACCAACCGGGACCTCGTCAAGATGGTCGAGACACGAGAGTTTCGCGAAGACCTCTACTACCGCCTGAATATCCTCAACATCTACATTGCTCCGCTACGCGAGCGAGTGGACGATATTCCTGTCCTCGCCACCGAGTTCCTTCGCTTCTTCGCCGAGCGCTATCGCAAACCCGTCGAGGTTGTCCCGATCGAGACCCAACGCCTCCTCGAGGGATACCACTGGCCAGGCAACGTTCGCGAGCTGCGCAACGTTCTGGAGCAAGCCGTCCTGCTCGCGCGTGGCAACACCGTCGACCCCGAGCTCCTGCCGCAGATCATCCATCGTGCCGGCGCCACCGAAGAGGTCGTGAGGATCCCAATCGGCTCCACAATGAAGGAAGCCGAAAAGGAGCTCATACTTCGCACGCTCGATGCGCAGAGCGGCAACAAGAAAGTCACCGCCGAGATCCTCGGAATCTCCCGTCGCTCGCTGTACAACAAGCTCGCCGAGTACGGAATTGAATCAAGACGGAGGCCAACGTGACTCCGGATTCGAGAGTCGGTGGTCGAACACGACGTACCAATCCAAAGAAGCGCCCCACTGCCCTTCAAACCAGAAGGGCGAACAAGAGAGCCTCCGTCAAGGTTTCCTCGACGGGAAGGACCCGTCGGAGCTCTCCACGACGCGGTGACAACGAGGGCTCCAAGCCGTCCATGGATCGTCGGGTCGGCAAAGGAACACAGCCTCCCACAGATCGCCGGGACGGCAAGGGCTCCAAGTCAGCCCTGGATCGAGCTAGGTGGCAAGGGCTTGCAGCCACCCGTCGAAGGCGACCGTACACGTTTCCGGGCTCGACGGAAAGCGATCGAATCCGTCGTTCTTTCCTCGCCATGGCGCTCACTCACGAGCTCAAACAACCGCTCAACTCCCTCTGTCTGAACGTCGAGCTGCTATCCCGGCGACTCGGCAGGACTGATTCCTGCGGTGCCGATTTTTCCGGGCCTTTGCAGGCGTTGACGCGCGTCGTCGAACGAATGTCAGCTTGCATGGATACGTTTGTCGCCCGAGCCCAGCCCGATCCGATTCCAGCGCGACCCCGTGACCTCCGGCCAATAATGATCGCCGCAGCGCAGCGCGTCCAGGCGATTGCCAGCCAGACAGGAGTTCGAATCGACGTCTTTCCTGGCATGGACTTGCCGTCTTTGCCAGCCCATGCCCACCATCTAGGAATCGCATTCGAAGCCCTTCTCGGAAACGCCGTCCTTGCTTCCCAGAGAGGCGGGACAGTCAGTCTTTCGGCCACCCGCGAGGGTGACGAGGTTCGGATTGCCGTCGCGACAACGGCTGCGGGATGTCGCCGGAGGTGTTTCAGCGGGCTGCCGAGATTGGCTTCTCCACCCGCTCCGGCGAGGGCATCGGTCTAACGATTGCCAAGTTCGTCGCCTACCATCACTCCGGGGGGTTCCGGCTCGAAAGCTCTCCGGCAGGAACCACCGCCATCATGCTTCTGCCCATATCCCAGGAGTAGAGTAGCCTGGGGTGGGGATGCCGCCCCAAAACGGCGATAGCAACCACGAGCGCAGCGCGGCTCCGCCGCGCGGAGCGAGTCGCGGCGCCGCACCAATTTGGTGATCGCCCGGGAGATGACGCGCCGCGGTTCCCCTCCTCGGAGAGGGAGGACCCGTCGGAGGTCCCCTCCGACGGGGGGCAGCGAGGGCTCGCAGCTGCCCCTAGATTGAGGGGCGGAGGGGTGGTCTTGAGGCGCGCTAGCGCCGGATCAGGGAGAATGGCCGCCTATTTGTCCTTGGCGTGGTGTAGGCTGCGCTCGATGCTTTGGGGAGCGCGAGAGCTGAGCTGTCGGGCCGCGAGGCAACCGCTGTTCCGCACGATGCAGGACCTGCCGCCGGCGCGCTCGGAGCACATGGCGTGGAGCGTCCTCGCGGCCATCTCCTTGCTCGGGGCCGTGCCCTACGTGGCGTGCACGTACCTGCCGATGGTCGACCTTCCGCTCCATCAGCTCGAGCTCGCGATCTGGATGGAGCCCGCCGGCGCACTCACGGATCTCGGCAGGTATTACGAAACAGGCCCGTGGTACCTGCCGTACTGGTTGCCGCTGCTGGCCGCGCGGTTCTTCGCGCTCTTCGCCGGCACCAAGGCGGGCCGTGGGCTTCTTCTTTCGGCTTACGCCGCGGCCCTGCCGCTCGCCAGCGGCCTAGTCGCGAGGGCCGCTGGACGGAGCGCCTGGTGGGGGCTGGCGCTG
>JAZDLZ010000909.1:0-2643 GCA_043801535.1 Pseudomonadota bacterium | reverse complement strand
GCACGTCGTTCCGAAAGGAGAAACAGAGGCCGCGGGCACCGACGAGTCTAGCTGGCAGCAGGATCGCCGAGTGGAGCTGGCGTGGGAGTAGCAATGCGGCGGGGTTTAGTTCCAGCCCTGCTGCTGCTTGTTCTTCCGGGGTGCTTCTGGTTCACCACCAAATACGAAGGCACCCGCATGAGAGCGGACATAGACGATCTAGAGAGTCGCGTTGCTCACCAGGAGGAATCGCTCGAAAAGAAGGTCGCGAAGCTCGACGAATCCCTCGAGAAGGCAACCAAGCTTCTTGCCCGGAACAGCGCTGATCTGGGAGCGGAAGTACAGACTCTGTCGAGCGAAATGGCTTCACTGGTTGGCCAGATCGAGACGCTGCGCCGGGAAAAGGAGGCCGCTCAGGCCGAGTTGGCCAGCCTCCGGGAGGAATACGAGAAACGCCTCGACGTGCTCGAAAAGGCGGCACGAGCACCAGCAACGGCATCTTCGTCTGCGGGGAGCGGCACGCCTGCTGCAGCAACGACAGCCGGTGAGACGCCGTTTGACAAGAACGCGGTGTTCGACGCCGCCTACCGCAAGCTACAAGAAGGAAAGTACGAGGAAGCCAGGAGGGATTTTCGCTTGTTCCTGCAGCGCGCGGCCAAGGACGAGCGGGCAGACGATGCTCAGTACTACGTTGGCCAGAGCTACTATTTGCAGAAGGAGCTGGAGAAATCGATCGCCGAGTTCCAACGGGTGATCGATGCACACCGTGACGGCGACATGGTCGATGATGCTTTCTACGCTGCCGCAGTGGCCGCCGCCGACATGAGATGGTGCACGGATGCTCGAGCCTACCTGGGCGTCTTGGTCCAGAAGTACCCAGACTCGCCGCTCGTCAAGCCAGCGAAAAAGAAGCTGTACTATCTCAAGAAGAACGCCAAGAACGCCGAAGCCTGCCAGAGTTAGCCATCCTGGTTGCCAGTCTCAGTCTCGGTCTCGGTCTCGGTCTCGGTCTCGGTCTCCTTGGCCGGCGAACGCGCGGGCGATCGTCTTGGCAGCGGTGACAATCGACGGAGCGTGGTTGACGGCAGCAACTGCCGCGGCAGCAACGGCGCCAGCCACAGCGATCTCCGGTGCTCGCGCGGGAGTGATGCCGCCGATCGCCACCACCGGGACGTGACCAGCAGCGATCACCGCCTCGCGAAGCGCTTCGATTCCTCGTGGAGCAATTGCGCCGGCTTTGGTGGTGGTGGCGAACACTGGGCCGAATCCAAGGTAGTCGGCGCCGTTGCGCACCGCATCCGCGATTTGTTCGAGGTCGTGGGTGGAGACGCCGACGAGCAAGCTCCTGCCACAAGCACGGAGAGCCTGTCTGGCTGCCTGTAGAGGCAAGTCCTCTTGCCCCAAGTGTACGCCATCCGCATTGGCAGCGAGCGCGACGTCTAGCCGATCGTTGACGACCAACCCGACTCCGGCAGCGCGGGTAAGATCCCGCACCATCACGGCGGTATTCAACAGCTCTCGAGTCGAGGCACGTTTCATTCTGAGCTGCAACACCGACGCCTGTCCGGCAATGAGTGCCTCGGTCAACTCCCTGGCGCGCTCCAGCCAACTAGATTCGAGCTCGAGCTCGGGCTCCAGTTTGGGCTCGGGCTCGGGCTCGGGCTCGGGTCTGGGTTGGGGCCCAAGATCGATATCGACTATCCCGTAGAAACCGTGGATTCGCACGGAGCAACTCTAACCTCGAATGCGCCTGCAAGTGGGCGAGTTTCGAGACCGGCGTGGTCGGAGTTGCCGCCGCAACGAAAACACGCTATTAACAACTGCCTTCCGGAGGAGATGCCGAGGTGATCGCTGGCGTCGCAAGGCGCGAGAGGAAAGTCCGAGCTCCACAGGGCAGGGTGCTGGCTAACGGCCAGTCGGGGTGACCTGAAGGAAAGTGCCACAGAAAAGACACAGCCGCCGGCTTGTTCCAGCGGCAACGGTGAAAAGGTGCGGTAAAAGCGCACCGCTTCTCTGGCGACAGAGAGGGCATGGCAAACCCCACCCGGAGCAAGATCAAGAAGGGGAGCGTGGCCCGCGCGAACCCCGGGTTTGGTCGCTCGAGCACAGCGGCAACGCTGTGCCTAGATGAATGATCACTGGCGAGATAGGGCAACCGACCCTCGCAACAGAACTCGGCTTATTGGCATCTCCGCCGGGGGGTTTTGTTGAGCACGGCTCCGCGTCAGGTCTACTAGTTTCATAACGGGAGCAACCGAGCGCAGCTCCTCCTTCTCATCGAATCAGAGAACGACGCGGCTCTCGGGGTGCCTCTCGAAGAGGTCCTTCGGGTCTTCTGTCAGCCACCGGAAAATCATGCTGCCCCTTCAGCCTCTCGGACTACGATCGCTCCGGGGCCATGCTGGATGTCTTGAAGCTTTCCCTCTTCATCGAAACCCGCAGCCACAAAACACGCCTCATCGTTCACGTCGGGATGCAGATGAAACTTCAAAGCGGCAGAAAGCGCACGAAACTCGGGCGGCGGGTCGTTGCCATCGCGAAGAGCCTGCCGAGTTGTTGCGTAGGGAACTTTTCCCTGAAGGTCGTGACGAACCGGCAGGCCAGTGAGATGTACCTCGTCAACCCTCCCGAGGATCCAGGAGATGCCGTGGCCGTCGTCAAACC
>JAZDLZ010000904.1:0-9346 GCA_043801535.1 Pseudomonadota bacterium | reverse complement strand
CCGCTGGCAAGCGCATTCACGGGGCTGCCGGCTCTGCTAGCGTCCTCCGAGGCCTCGTCGCTTCCCGTGCTTTCCGTGCTTTCCGTGCTTTCCGTCGTCCTCGACGCAGCGTCGCGTCGAGGCAGAAGAAGGTAGCTGTTGCCCTCGTGGTCGCCTGCCATGGTGGCGAGGAGCAGCAACACCAGAGCACGGCTGTCGGCTTCGCCGAGATCGCTGGCTAGTTGGGCAACCTCCCAGGCGAGAAAAAGCGCTTCGTCACCCAGGTCGAAGAATCGCGCGCCGGGCGCGAGTTGCTTGGGAAGGTGCTTTCTTTCAGTAGGGAGAGAGTGCAAGGTCAGCCTCCCAGGCGCGGATTTCGTCCCAGCTTGGCCTTCCAGCGATCGTGCCGTCACCAATCGATCCCGTGGCCATTGTCCTGAGGAAACAGTAGAGGAATCCGCCGAAACACTGATCGTGCTCCGCCGCCGAGGTGATTCGCAGGAGTCTCGTCATGGCGAGGGAATAGAGTCGAATCTGGAGCGAGTACTCGCGCTCGACGTGCTCCTCGAGCGCACGCCGAGTCGAGTCAGTCGAGAAATCGCTCTTCCAGTCTACGAAGTAGAACCGGCTTCGATGCTCGAACACCAGGTCGACGTAGCCCTTGACCAGGCCACGCGTCGAGCCCGGCTGCAGCGTCCCCGCTGATCCGGCGCTAGTGCGCCTCAAGACCACCCCTCCGCCCCTCCTCTCCGAGGAGGGGAACCGCGGCGCGTCATCTCCCGGGCGACCACCAAAATGGTGCAGCGCCGCGACTCGCTCCGCGCGGCGAAGCCGCGCTGCGCTCGTGGTCACTATCGCCGTTTTGGGGGTCCCCGCGATCTTCGCCTCGGGGATGGGGTAGAAAAAATCCATCTCGCGTACGCACTTTTCGACCAGACCCAGTCCAGGAATCTGCTCGCCGGTTGGAAGGACAACCGGAGTCGCCAACGCCGCAAACACGAGTTGCTTGGCATGTTCGAGGTGAGCGGGATCGATGCCGTGACGGCGACCCTCCTGGTCGAACAGATCGTCGATCTGGCCGATTGCGCTCCAGTCGTGCAGCCCCAGGCCGCCGGACAGAGTGTCGAGCGGCACCTTGGCCAGGACTTCGTGGAGGAAGACTCCGCTTGCCGTCCCTCCGGGCAGCTCGGCGCGAGGACGTGCCGTGGTCTGGGCCTTCGCAGTGGCTGCGGCTTCAGCCGTGGCGAGGGAACGCGCCAGCGACTCGGCCGATTGATCGAGCCCCGGCTGGTCCTCGTCGACTTCCGCCGGTGACCTGGTCTTCATGCCGCTATAGGAGACGATCGCGAACCCGCGGTGGCGGCGAGCAAGCGCGGTCGCGTCCTCGGCACAGTCTGCCTGCGCCAGGAGATGGGAAGGTGGAGCCCACCGCGACAGATCGATCGGGTCCGGGCCCGGGCCTGAGCGCGGTCGCGGGAGTGGGAGTGGGAGCGGGAGCGGGAGTGGCTCGACGCCTTGGCCGCTCGCTGCTTCGCCGTCGTCATGACTCGCCCCACACTCCACCGTCTCCCCGACAAACAGCCGGCAAAGTGGTGGCTCTGCCATCATCGGACGGAGATCGCGGAGACGGTCGTTGACTGGTGCGTAGCATCCCTCGACGAGACCATCATCGTCCGTTGGCAAGAACGGAAGATACAGGCGGGCGCGCGCTCTCGTCAGCGCCACATACATCAGCCGGCGTTCCTCGTCGTCCTCCTCCTCGCGCTGCCGCTGCCTGATTTCGGGAGGGACCGGTCCCAGCCAGATCGTCCGTTCACCCGCGCGGTCGTGGAACACCGCGCTGGCCGGCCTCGACGACGACCGACCCAGGCCACCAAACAGAAACACCACCGTCGCCTCCAAGCCCTTGGCTTTGTGGATCGTCATTATCTGGACGGCAGCCCGATCGCTCTCGAGGCGCTGGGTATTGCCCTCTCCGCCAATGGGAGCTCTGGTTCCGGCAATGAACCCAGTCAGGCTGGAGTGTAGCTCCTCGATGCTGCAGCGCCGGCGGCTAGCCTCCTCCTGCAGGAGCTCGAGGATGTGGAGATAGTTGGTCAGCGCCCGGCCGGTCTCGTCGAGAAAGAGCTCGCGGCGCGCTATCCCGCTCCCCTCGACGATGCGCTGGAAGAGAACCGAATAGGCTCTGTCGTCGGCGAGGCTGCGCCATTCGTCGAGGAGCGATACCAGCCGATGGGTGTCGGGAAGGTCGCGGCACCCTGCCAGGTCCTCGAGGGTGAGGCCGAAAAATGGTGTTAGCCAGGCCCGGAATCGGGCGGCCCTGTCGTCGGGGCTGGCCAGCGCACCCAGGAGATCGCGAAGGTCCGCCGCCTCGACAGTCTGGAACAGCCCGTCTTGGCGGTAGAACGCGCACGGCACCCCGGCGCTGCGCAGCGCCCGGCCAACGATCCGACCCTCCCTCTCGGTGCGCGTGAGCACGAATATGTCGCGCGCACCGATCCCTCGCAGCAGGGGCTCCTGCGACGACGAATCGAGCAGATGGCGACTCGTGGCGGCGATGCGATTGGCCAGACTCCTCAAGAGCACGCCGACTCTTGCCCTGCCTCCGTCCGCTGCAACGAGCTCGAAGAGATGAACCGGTTCGCCATCCCGGCCGCGGTCGCTTGTCGCCGCCAGCGTCGGATTTCCGCAGCCAACGGGATTGTCGTAGCGGATCTGTCCGCCCGAGCGGAATAGCGGCCTGGGCGCGTCCTGGCTGAACAACGTGTTGCAGGCCTCGACGAGCTGCGGGGTCGCCCGATAGCAGTGCGCAAGCTGCACCACCGAGCCACCCCCGCCGCGAATCGCCTCCCGTGCTCGGAGATAGGTCTGGACGTCGGCGCCGCGAAAACCGTAGATCGCTTGCTTGGGGTCTCCGATGACATATAGACGGCACGGACCGGGTGGCGGACTGCCATCTGCGTCGGACCCTGGCGCGACCGCGTTGTTGCGGCCTGTCTCGCAGAAGACCCGACGGAAGATACTCCACTGTACCTCGTCGGTGTCCTGGAACTCGTCGATCAATGCGTAGTGGAACTGTTGGCGCAGCGCCCCGATCACGCGATCGCTGTTCGATCCGTCCAGCATCTCTCGAACCAGCAGCAACGAGTCGTCGAAGTCGAAGAGTCCGAGCTCCTGTTTGCGCTGCCGGAGGCGTCCGAGGATGGACGGCAAGAAGAGCTGCGCCGCGGCCGCTGGCAGGGAAACGAGCGCCTCGACTACTGCGACGAGCAGCGCGCCGAGTGATGCAGCCACACCGCTGCCTGGCACCAGCCCGAGTAGCTCGGCAGGAAGCTCGGCGATCCGCTTTGCTTTGCTGCCGCGGTCACGGTCGTACTCTTCCAGTGCCGCGAGCAGCGCGGGCAGGTTGCGGTCGTGCCGAAATTTCTCCGCCTCGCAATCCACCTTGGCAACGCGGGTGGCAATCGAGCGCCTCGTTGCCGAGTGGACCTTTGCCTTGGAGAGCGCAGCCTCGAGGGCAGCGGCACACCCATCGCCAGGGTAGGCGTCGAGCGCTGCCAGCAGCCTCGGACTGTCGAACACCGGTGCGACCTTCGCCCGACTGTGTACGCACTGATAGAGAACGGCCTCGAGCTCCTCGACGGTGTGGCCTGCCTCGAGCGCGGCCTCGAGATACTGGCGTGGCCCGTCATCGACGGCGATCGTGGTGCGGAGCGCCTCCCGGAAAGCCAAACGAAACGCTTCGCGGCCATCTACCAGCGTCTGCTCGAACAGCCGGCGTCCCCAGAAAGCGTGCTCCGTGAGGAGTCGCTGGCAAAACGAGTGAATCGTGCAGATGGTCGCGGAGTCGAAGGAGTGGAGCGCAGCCGCCAGTCTGGCACGCGCCCGGCCGTCGATGAGCCAGAAAGACGACGGTGCGCTGGCCGGCTCGTTTCCGGCACCGCCATCGCTAGCGCCATCGCCATCGCCAGTCAGGGACGGCGATCCGCAGCCATCCTGAAGGAGCCTCTCGATCGTTGCTCGGACGCGCTGCTTGAGCTCGGCAGTGGCTCGCTGGGTGAAGGTAACTACCAGAATCTGGTCGATAGTGACGCCGGCGTTCAACAGGAGCTCGACCACCAGATGCTCGAGCGTATAGGTCTTGCCGGTGCCGGCCGAAGCCTCGATCACGGCATGGTTGTCGCGAGGAATGCTGGCGATGATGGCCGGTCGTTCGACGCGGCGCGGCCCAACGCGCGGCTCGACGTACGGCTCGACGCGCGGCTCGACGTACGGCTCGACGTCGCCGCACGCTCTCTCCCGCTCGGACGCTGCCGACTCGTCCCCTTCCTGTCCTTCACCAGTACCTTCGAGTCCTCTTCGGTCATTAGCGATCATGGCTGCCGGACCTCCCTGCGCACGATCCGCTCCAGGAACAGACCAAAACGCCTGGCAACCATCGACCGGGCATCCTGTTCGTCGACGCAGCCATAGCGCTCCAGGTGCTTGATAGGACCGCCCATGCTCGAAAACCAGCTCTCGCCAGTGCGCAGCGCCTCGACGCAGTCGGTAAGGTTCCTGGCCAGGCGGCTGTCCTGTTTCTTTTCCGCTCGCTCCAGGCTGAGCACGTGCTCGAAGACCGCCTCGCAGGGCAGGAGATAGGAGTGTACTCTCGACAACATTTCGCCGATCAGCCCAGCAAGATAGCCACGCGCTTGCTCTCGGCTCATCGGCGCGAGCTCCAGCATGACCAGCTCGGGCGAGCGTGAGTCGCCAAAACAGAGAAAGGCCTTCTCCGCCTTGCCGACTCCGTCGAAGCCGGCGGCAGCTAGCGTGACCTGATTGAGGAATGCGCGCAGCGCGCAGCGGTATTCGGCGATGGAGTTGCTTCCCCGTCGAGCTGGCCGGAGAATCAGCGATCCGTCGAGGTCGGGCAAGAGTGGCTCGAGCTGGCCGATCACCTTGACGCGACGACTTCCAGCCGTCTGCGCGACTGCGCCAAGAGCGCTCGCCACTCCGGCCCGCGCGGGTTCCCCGACCTCGCCAACGTCCCTTGCCGTGCCCACTTCTACGACATCGATATCCAGCTCGATCGCGGGGAGCACGCGGTCTACGACGGCATCCTCGGCGCCAGCGCCGAGGCGTACGACCTCGACGCGAACAGACTGCTCTTGCCCTTCCGGGTCGAGCATCCGAACCAGCTCGAGCCAGGCCTGGATCGTGGCAAGATGGCGATGTTTCTCGGCAGCGCCGAAAACGCCCAACGGCATGCGGCCGCGAGCTTCGACTATCGCTGCCCTGCTGCCATAGGCCTCTCGCGGATCCCGGCCTGACCTCAGTGCCTCGAGGGCAGCCTCGCGAATGAGGACCGCTCCGTCCATCGTCCCGGTCCTGAACGGTTCGTGCTCGAGAGCGAGGAGATCGTCGTCTTCCTCTGCCAGTCCGAGCACGTACCGGGCAGATCCCTGGAGCGGACACTCGAGAAAACTGCGAATGGCTCGGATCGACAGAGTGATTTCCTCTGGCGAGCGCGGTGTCTTGGCCTCCTCGGAAGCAGCGATCGAACGAGGTCCAGGGAATACGCCGAGGATCGAGGAGAGGTCGCGCCAGACCTCCGGTCGCAAAGCCTGGCCGAGGTCGCGGAGAGTTGGCATCCGGCGATCCCACCCGAGAAAGCGACGAAGATCGTTTCCGAGGGCGAACGCCTGGTGCTCGCGTTTCTGCTCGAGCGTCACCGGCGGCGCCCGCCGTTCTAGCAGCAGCGACGAGCGACCGGCGTCGTCGCCTTGTTGCTGCGCAGTTTCTTCGCCGCCGCCAGCTTCGAGCTGGTGCCGGCGCAGCGGGAGGAGCTCCTCGATCTCTTTGCCGCCGAGATACCCCTGTTGCAGAATCTGCTCCAGCGTCGCCACTACCGGCGACGGATGGAGGCGCTCGCCGGTGAGCGGATCGCGGCCGACGTAGGAGAGATAGAGACGCTCGCGCGTCGAGAGAATGGTCTCGAGAAAGAGGTACTTGTCCCGGTCGCGAGCAGACACGTCGCCACTTCGCCGGCGAGCGAGTCTCAAGTCCAGGAAGCTGCGCTTCTCGGGCGCGGGGAATTTGTTCTCGCCGAGACCGAGCACGAACGCGATCCTGAAAGGGATGGCCCGCATCGGGGCGAGCGACGCCACGACCACGCCATCGGCGAGAAACTGGCCACTGCCACTCTCGATCTGTGCCAGCGCAGCGCGAACGAAGGCCACGGCGATGGAGTAGGGCAGTGTCTTGCCGTCGACGTCGAGGTCTGCCAGGATCTGCACGGCGCCGATGCAGCGTTTGAGCGCCCGCTCGTCCCGGTCGTCGCCGGGCGTGAGGTAGGCGGTGATCGTCTCGATCAGAAACGCCGCCCACTCGCGCGGCTCGAGCCAGGCATCGCGCGCCCGCCGTGCACCGCTGATGAGCGAGCGCAACAGGAGACCAAAGCGTCCTGCGCTCTCGATTTCGTCGCGCTCGACCTCCTCGGGAAGATGGGAGGCTGCGGAGTAGAAGGGGTGCGTGCCGTCACTCCCTTCGCCGGCCATGAATACGCCAAGGGCGAGCCGGCGGATCCCCTGATCCCAGTTGAAGAGGTCGCGGTCGATGTAGCTTCCTTCGTGGTCGTGACGGTCGGCACCGAAGACAATGCCGAGCCGGTCGACCCAGGCGAGCCACTGCTTTGGATCGATCTCTGGATAGCGAGCGAGCACCGCCGGATGGGTTACGATGCGCATGATCTCCGAGCGAGACAGCTCGCCCTGGGGCAGCGACAGCAGGAGATCGACTGCCTCGACAACGTGGCTATCCGCCGACAGGCTGCGATCGGCAACCGAGCACGAGATGCCGTGCTCGCCAAGCACTGCGGGAAGGTGAGCGAGATAGCTGTCGCGTTCTGTGGCGTTCACCAGGATCGCGATCTCGTTCAGTCGGAGCAGGGGAGAGGAGCCGCGCGCTTCGTCCTCTTGCAGTAGCGCAAGGATTTCCGCGGCTACCGCTGCGATTTCCTGCCTGACTCCTGCACAAGCCAAGATCCTGATGCTGCCGTCCGCATCGAGATCGAGCGGGCGATTACCGCTACGCTCGGGCTCCGCCAACAGGATGTCGTGCTGGAGTCGATGAAGCAGCGTGTCGGTTGCAGCGAGAGGGTCGGCGAAGCAACTCACGAAGTCGCAGCCGGTGAGCTCGTTGAGCGCCCGTATTCCCTCTCTGCCTGGCCTCCCCCACCACCGCAGCGGCGGATTGTCGGGCGCCAGCGGCGCGAGCTGCCAGTCCGGCTCGGCCGAATTGCCAATATCCTCCCAGAACTCCTGGCACGGGTTGAGGGCATAGACGTCGACATCGACGAGAGAGCTCAGCGCCTCGAGAAGGCGGTAGAGCTCGCCAGGCAGGTAGGAGATCCCGAATATCCAGATCGGCGAGGGAATCGCCACCTCTCCGGTTTGTTGCGCCAACAGCGAGGTGAGCTCGGGGAGAGTGAGCCAACGGGTACCGGACTCCCGGCAGCGTCGCGCCAGGATGCCTTCCGGTCCCAGAATGTCGACCCAGAGCTGGCGTTGCCATAGCTCGGCTTCGCCAAAGAGCTCGCCATCCCTGTCGAGCGAGGATCGGCCTTCCCGCCAAGCCTCGACGACCTCGGGCCTGGACAGGCTGTACTCCTCGAAAAGATTGCCCAACTCGGATGCGAGCTGGTACCGCTTGAGATTGACTGCGTGCTCGCTGTCGCCCGCGGCGCGAAGGTACGAACGGATCGCGGCCAGCGCCGGCCGATCCGTGGCTCGCGTTTGCCGATCCGAGCCGCTGCCGTCGAGATAGTCCTTGTCGAGGAGCAGCGACAGGACCAGGCCCTGGAGCAACCGCCGATCGACCAGCCGGACTCCCGGAAGACGGGTCGCGACGAGGTTGGAGGCGAGCTCGCCGACGAGGTGGACGCTGCAGTTCGCGGCGATGCCGCAATGACGGGCAAGGCCGTGCTTGACATAGGTCGCCACCTGGTGGTTTGGCACCACCAGGCAGATCGGGTCGAGTGGGCTGGCTGGCGCTCGCTGTTGCAGGTCAGTGGCCAATTGCCGAAGCAGTCGTTCGGTCTGATTGGAGTAGCTGACGCGAATCACTCCCTCACCTCGCTGCTGCTGCGTCATTCACCACTTCGATCTCCACCCAGGTCCTGCCTTGTTGGCCGGCCGAATCAGTGGCTGCGAGCCATATCCTGTGGCGGCAAAGTGACAGGTTCCTGACCTCGAGAGTGGAGCCGGTGCCGAGCGGGCCGTCGACGTCGGATTCCCAGATCAGCGCCGAGCCAGCCAGCGATCCGTCTTCGGGGTCGGCGGCGTCGTTGTTCTCGACTACCGAGGCAACCAGCAGGAGATTGCTGTTCACGGCGGAGAAGGCGCCGCCAGTGCAAGTGGTGGATGGCGTCCAACAGGGGATGCCGACGGTGTTCTTGCTTTCCTGTACGGTGGAGGCGATCACCGCCAGCGAGGTGTCGGTCAGGAGTAGCGCGCCCTCGCCAGCATACTCGACGGTCGCATTGTAGAGCAGGTTGCCCGAAAGGTAGCGCAGTCCGTCGTAGTCGATCCGGCCGGGCAGGGAGCTGCTGGATATTTTGATCGACCGCCAATCGCCCACCGCCGGAGAGCTGCGGTTGGAAGTGAAGGTGACGCCCTGTCCGTGTCCGGGCTGTCCAAGACAATAGAGGTGTCCTCGGCTGATGAGGAGCTCACGGGCTGGCACGGTTGTCAGCTTCGCCGCCGCCGCCGCCGCCGCCACCACCACCCCCACGCCCGGCTCGTTCGCCGGCGTGTAGCCCGCCTTGGAAAAGCGCAGGCTGTGCGTGCCTACTGGAATGCCGGCGATCGCATAGACGCCGCTCGGCAAGCTAGTACCGAACAACCCGGTGCCGACCACCTCGACGACCACCCCGTCGTGCTCGCCTGCCCCCGCCCCCTCGAGAGTGACCAGGCCGCCCACTTCGCCTCGGGCGAGGCGCAGCAATACCCCGGGCATCGCCGTGGTGCTGCCCGCTGTCACGGTCACCGTTGCCTGCGTCGGTTGGTACCTTCCCGTCGCTTCCGGCGATGCTGCCCGGTACTCGACCAGGTAGATCCCCGGCGGTACCTCGCTGATGCTGAACCGGCCGTCGGTCGCCGCTGCGCTGCGATACGACGTGCCGCCGAGCACGACCTCGACGACGCTCGGATCGCTCCTGTCCTCCAGCTCGACGGTGCCGCCGATCGCGCCGCGCTGCAGCCGCAGCTCCTGCGCCGGCACTGCCGTCTGCTCTCCCTTCGCAACCACGATGCCGGTCACGGTCGCGCCGACATAGCCGGCCTTGGAGAAGCGCAGGTTGTACGTGCCAACCGGCACGCCGGAAATC
>JAZDLZ010000885.1:0-2975 GCA_043801535.1 Pseudomonadota bacterium | reverse complement strand
CAGCCATCGCACCACACCGCGGTGTCCGACGAGCACCTTGCGCTCGCCGGTGGTCAAGTCGACGACGATGCCGTCACAGCCATCCGCCGGCATTCCGGCCCACCTGCCGCCGGCGTCGAAGAAGAGTCGTTCGGCCTGTTTCTGCCGCGGCGCCGCCTCGCCGCTGGCGTCCTGCCAACCCAGCAGCGATTCCCTTCCGCTGGCGGGGTCGATAGAAACGATCTTGTGGTCATAGCCAGCGAGCAGCTTACCGTCGGCAGAAAACTCCAGTCCATTCGGAGGCGCCGTTCTGGCTGTGACTAGAGTCTTGCTCTGGCCAGTGTCGAGATCCCACAGACGGATAGTATCGTCCGGGCTGGCCGAGGCCAGTAGTCCGCCGGGGCTGAAGACCACGCCACTGACAATGCTCCGGTGTCCAACGAGAACTTGTTGTGGAGCAGCAGTGGCGACGTTCCAGAGAATGACCGAATTGTCGAAAGCTCCGGTAGCCAGGAGCTTGCCGTCTGGGCTATAGGCAACCGCCTGGAGTCGCCCGGTGTGTCCGACCAGGACTGCTTGCTGGCGGCCCGATTCGATCTCCCAGATCCGTGCTGTTCCGTCTCCGCTGGCCGAGGCGACGTACTTCCCGTCGGGACTGAGGGCGAGACCGATAGCTTCGGAAGCATGACCGACTGGCAACGGCGTCGCAGCAGTCAGCGCTGCTCGGAAGAGACGGACGGTCTGGTCGGCGCTCGCCGAAACAGCCAGCAGCCCTCGAGGATGAATGGCGAGCCCCGCGATCTTGTCGCTGTGTCGCGTCAGGATCGAGAGCTCCTTCTTGGCGGCCACGTCCCACAACCGCACGGTCTTGTCGTAGCTGGCGCTGACCAGCAGCTTGCCCCCGCCAGCGAAGGCCACCTGCTTCACCGGATCGGAATGGCCGAGCAGGAGCGCCAGCAGACTCCCCGAGGCGGTGTCCCAGATACGGATGGCACGGTCGGAGCTGCCGGTTGCGAGAGTCGATCCATCGGGGCTGAAGGCGACCGAGCTGACCTTGCTGTCGTGACCGCCAACGACCCGGACTGCGGAACCGGTGGCGGCATCGAGCAACCTGGTGGTTCGATCCCCTCCTGCGGCGGCGACCAGACGACCGTCGGAGCTGATCGCGATCCCCAACAGGGGGCTCGGCAGGGTGGCAAGGACTCCGCCTGCATCGTCCGACGTCGCGTTCCACCGGCGGATGGTATTGTCCCAGCTAGCCGAGAACAACTGGCGTCCGTCGGGACTGAACACGATCTGCGAGACTGCCTCTGTATGACCCTCGAGAATGCTGAAGGCGCCAGTCTGCAAGTGCCAGTGCCCAATTTCGCCGACATTTGTGGCGGCGGCGAGGAGCATGCCGTCCGGCGAGAAGGCAAGAGAGAGTATCTCCTTCTCGAACCCCCGCAGTCTCGTCTCGTCCAGTGTCTCGGTATCCACCAAGTGAACAAGTCCGTCGACGGTACCGACCGCAATCGTCCGACCGTCTGGAGAGAACGAGACGGAATAGGCAATCGTGCCGAAATCCTTGCGCCACACCAGCGGATCTCTCTCCAGCTTCCACCACAACGCCCTCCCCAGGAGTGAATCCTGGGTTTCCAGCGAACCCCGCACCTTGGCACGCGCCTCCAAGAGATCGCCGCGACCGAACGCCGCCATCGCTCCCTCGCGCTGCGCCTCGGCTTGGCGCGACTCGGCTCGGGCTTTCTGCGCTCGCGTCTCTCGCTCCCGCAGCAGCGACCAGACCGCCACGATCGCCAGAAACGCCATTGTGCCGGCGGCGAGCGCGCGCTTCCGCCGGCGCTGCCGCTGCTCCTTGCGCGACCCCGCCTGTATAAACCGAGCGACCTGCGCGGGTACGCCGGTCGTTACCCGCGCCAATTTGCGCCGCGCGTCGGCGAGCGCGTCACCGTCCCAGACTTCCTGGTCGCGCCGCCCGCGTTTCTCCCAGAGATCCGCTGCCTGGCTGACCTCGGCGAGAACCGCCAGCTCCTCGCGGCTCTCCTCGAGCCAGCGGGCAAGTCGCGCCCAGGTACACACCAAGGACTCGTGTACGAGCTCGAGCACTGCCTCGCCACCGCTGCCACCACTGCTACTATTGCTACCGCTGACATCGCTGCTACCGCTGCAACTACTGACACCACCAGCACCGCTCCTGCCGGCGCTTCCGTCCCTTCCTTTGCCTTGCTGGCGCTGACCTTCTGCTGCCCGTCGCACGGTGAGTAGCCGTGCCAAGGTCAGCTTGTCCAGCACCTCCTCGGCTCCTGGTCCAAGGCCAGCAACCGCAACTCCGACTGGCACTACCCGCCGCGTTCCCGCCGAGGTCACCAGTCGCAGCAGAAGCTGGCGCACCAGCTCCACCTGCGCCGTGGTCATGCCAGCCAGAGCTCCGTCGGCGTGCTCGGCCAACGAGCCAGCCACTCCGCCCATCGCCTCGTAGGTGGCACGGCAGAGCCGCCGCTTTCCCTTGTCGCGTCGCTCCCACAGCATCTGGCCGGCAAACTGCAGTAGCGGAAGACAGGCTGGCTCGTTCTTGACCGAATCCACCATCTCCGCAACCAGCGCCGGATCGTCGTAGGAATGCCCGACCGTGGTCAGCGGCCGAGCGAGAACCTCCTCCAGCGCTTCCTTGCCGGGTCGCCGCAGCACGAAGACCCGGGACAGCGCCGCCGCTACTTCGGAACCACCTCCGAGATGGCCTACGAAATCGTCCCGGACAGTGAATACCGCTCGTACCGGGCTCGAAGGGTGATCGGCCACACCGCAGACCGCGCGCAGAAACGCCTCCTGCACCGCCCTGTCCGTCCCCATCGTGAGCATCTCCTCGAGCTGATCGACGAACAGCAACACCTTGCACCGTTCCCGTACCGCAATGTCGTGCAGGAGCACGCCGAGAGCTCGAGGCGACCGGCAGAGATTCTGGGAAAGCGATGCCTCTTCGCTCGGCGTCATCGGCT
>JAZDLZ010000880.1:0-12906 GCA_043801535.1 Pseudomonadota bacterium | reverse complement strand
TCATTGGAGTGCCATGTCACCGTCGCGCCGCCGATTGCTGCGGCGAGAATAGCACCTCGAAAGAGGAATGGAACAAGGAACTAGGGACTAGGCACAAGGGACCGGGAACAGCACGACCAACGGCTTTTGTTCACACCCTCTCCGCCCCTTCCGCTATTGGGAGCTCTGCGCCTGGTCACCGACAGCGCAGCGGGCAATGATGCGCAGACCCGGATCGGTGTTGGCGGCGGCAGCCCGAACCTTGATTGCTAGCCTGGAGGGATAGTTGCCGCAACATTCCTCGTCACGAACGGCATGCCAGCAAGGAAGCACGTTGCCCGGGGCTGGCTCCGTCGGGTCGGCCGGATCCATGTCACAGCGCCGGATACTTCTATCGCCGATCCAGGGCGAGTGATAGGACACCTGACACTCGAGCTGGAGTCCAGGGCGAGACTCGTCGATGTCTTGGTTCTCGACGACGCCTTGGATGCAGGGGTTGGCGAGACGATGCGGAAGCCATCCCGTCGAAACGAAGACGCGCGGGTTTTCGTCGCAGATCTCCAGGTTCCGGCCGTTGTGCGCGGGAGCGTTGGGCGGGTTGAATTGGTCGACGAGCCACCGGATCCGCACTCCAGGTACTGCAGGCTGCGGGTAGGCGAGCACTGGCTCTGCCTCGCCACACGAAGGGGCGAGCTCGGGAACGTCGTCGTGCAGCCGAACCTCGAATGGCTCGGCCGGACCGGTGACTCCTGCGATGACGATTCTCCGCTGCCACCAATTACTCTTCAAGCCCTTCAAGAGCTCCAGATACTCGCGCGGATGAAAGAGATAGCTGTCGCCGCGGGGCTCGCAGTCCTCGTACTTCCCGGCTGCCCGGCTGAGGTTCGCCCCGTCGCAACGCACTCCGTGCTCGGTGCACCGGAACGACAGAGGACCGAGGCGCGACTTGGCGCTGTCTTCTTGTGGTGCAAAAACCACTCGGTTTCTTGCCGAGCAGTCGTCCTCATCGGCAACTATCACCACTGCCAGTAGCGCGTCTTCCCGGAGAAAGCCGATGTTCTCCGGATTGCTGTTGTCGAGCGCCTGCTTCATTGCTTGCAGATGCTGCTCCATCTCGCAGCCGCCGGTGCCCACGTTGGCAAGGCAGGCCAAGGCATCCTTGAGCTCCCCCGAGTAGTTCTTTCTCCGGCAACTGGGGTTCGTCTGATAGTCGCAGTCGAAGATCGTCTCGTCGACGATGAAGTATCTACCGAGACCCTCTTCGCCCCCGGATAGGCACCATTCGCCATTGGCATCGGTCGCACGAAAGGCACCCCGATCTCCTCCTTCCTCGTCACAGCCGGCCACCGAGCCGGCCTGTGGACCGACCCCCAAGTCAGAGGTGACGACCCCGATGTGCAGGTCTGGCAGCCCACCTTCCCTGCCTGCGAGCGCATCGACGACATTCGAGAGAAGCTTGCCCAGATTCGCCTGCTCATCTCTCATCGACTCCGAGTTGTCGATCACCAAGAGCAGATCCAGGAGTAGGACGCTAGGTACTGGAATATCGACAATCTCCTCCTTCTGTTGCGCGAGCGCGGGAGCTTCGCCTGTCTCCGAGGCGACACAGCCGCAGCCCAGAGCAGCCACGGAAGCGAGAACGCCAGCCAAGAGTCGAGAAAGAAGCGCAGCAGTCCTGGGATGCATTGGGCCTCCATGAGACGAGGACTGCCCGAAAGCAAGAATCGTTCCGGCTCCACTTCGGGCGCGGCGAGACCTCGCCGCCCCGAGGCAAGCACAGCTGCAAATCGTTTCGAGCACGAGGTCCAACATTTCTGGCGTGTCCTCGATGGCTGGCTGCCTGGTGGATTGCTGTTGGACGTCGATAGCTAGCATTGAATGCTGGCTATCGACCGCTACTGATGTCGTATGGGAAGTTGTCGGGTCGCCAACCAAGTTGGCAATCGGGATCATGATCCGGCGCGGGCGCGCCTCAAGAAACACTGGCTAGCGAACCAGGGCACAGCGGGCGACAACGCGGAGGCCAGTCTCGGTACTGACAGTCGCTCGTTTGACCTGGATTGCCAGCTTGGAGGAATACTTCTCGCAACGGTCCTCATCCTGGTAGGCATACCAGCAAGGGAGGTCGTTGTCCTTGGCCGGTTCGGTTGGCTTGAGTGGATCCATGTTGCAGCGGCGGATCGTCTCTTCGCCGTTCTTGGGCGACATGTCGGATACCTGACACTCTATTTGGAGGCCGGGCTCCGCGGGATCGACATCATCGGTGCTGATCACTCCGGCGATGCACGGGTTGTTGATCTTTCGTATGAGAATCTCGGCAATGCGGTTCAGTGCTCCGCTCAGGTCCTCGGCACAGATTTCTTCGTACGATCCGTTCTTTTCCGAGACATACGGCGGATTGAACTGATCGATGAGCCATTTGATTCTCACGCCGGGAACCGCTGGTTGCGGTCTGGAAAGACCTCCCTCGCCGCAGGAAGGGGCGAGCTCGGGCGTATCGCCTTTGAGTCGCACCTCGAATGGCTTGACCGGTCCAATGATGCCGGCAATGACGAGCTTCTGCTGCCAGTCGTCCTTCTTCAGTCCTTGGAGGAACTTGAGGTATTTCTCCGGATGGAAGAGGTAGCTATCGCCACGAGCTTCGCACTCGCCATAGACTGCGGCTTGCCGATCGACATTGGCACCGTCGCACATGACCCCGTACTCGGTGCAGCGGAACGACATTGGACCGATCTTCGACTTGGCATTGTCGTCTTTGGGAGTGAAGATTGCCGTGTCTTTGGCCGAGCAATCGTCCTCGTCGGCAATGATCACTATTGCCAGGAACGCCTTGGGGCGAAGGAAGTTGGCGTTTTCCGGATTGCTGTTGTTGAGCGCTTTCTCCATCGCTTCGAGGTGCTGTTCCAAACCACAGCCTTTCGTGCCCAGGCCGGCAATACACGCAAACGCTTCGTCTAGGCCAACCCCCTTCTCATCGTCGACGGAATAGTTGCGGATGCGGCAATCGCTGGTTTCGTCTTCGCACGGAACCTGCTCTTCGTCGACGATGAAGTATTTGCCCTGATCGAGGCACCATGTTCCATCCATCTTTCGCGCATGGAACGCGCCTCGGTCTCCGCCGCTCTCGCTGCAGCCGCCAACGGTTCCGTCTGGCTGCGAGCCTACGCCCAGGTCAGACGAAACAACACCAATATGGACATTGGGAAGCCCACCCTGAATCCCGTTGAGCACATTGATGAATTTCGGAAAATTGGAAACCAAGGCCTCCTGCTCCTCTTGCATCGACCCCGAGTTGTCGATGACGAAGAGCAAGTCCAGGTCGCGGTTCACGTCTACTGGAATGTCGATGTATTCCTCTTTCTGCTGCCGAGGCGGGACCTCAGACACCTCCCTGGCAGGACAGCCGGAAGAAGAAATGCCGAGTATGAGCATGGAAAAAACAAGCTTTCGCATCACTAGGACCTCCTGCGAGTGCCAGGCAGACCGCCGTCGTTATGTGCCTCGTGCGCTCTCAGCGGCTTCGATACTCCGGTTCGGTTGGCAACGATCTTCTCTACAGCGCTTCTGGATTGTGTCTCTGTCTCTTACGCCAATACGCCTATTGCTTGCAAGTCATGCCTATGATAGGCGGCAACAATCGACATACAGAAATGGAATTATAGGTGGCGCGTGCGGGTCAAGCAAGCGAGTATTCATTGACCCCCAATCGTTGATCGAAGTAGGCATTCGTGCTAAGCTTTCCGCCGGTCTTGGTATGCCAACGCTGCAAGTACCAGCCGGTAGTCTGCGCCGGATTCTGGTGGTGGACGATGAGGACAGTCTGCGGCATATGCTGCAGCTTCTTCTGTCGCGGGAGGGGTATGACGTCGTGACCGTGCCAAGCGTAGTTGCAGCTTTGGCGCAGGTCGATGCGGCAAGCTTCGACTGTATTCTTTGCGATGTGCGGATGCCCGGCGAGTCAGGTCTGGATTTGCTCGACGAGCTTGGGAGCCGCAGTCAATCCCCGACGGTAATCCTGATGTCGGCATACGGCTCCAATGAGCTGGCACTGGAGGGAATCAAGAAGGGAGCCTACGATTACATTTCGAAGCCGTTCAGGCCAGACGAGATCCTACTGGTGCTCGGCAAGGCCGAGGAGCGGGAGCGTCTTCGGCGCGAGAACCAATCGTTGCGCCGTGCTCTCGCCGAGCAAGGGGTAAGCCTTCCCGGCGATTCCTTCATGGGAATGATTGGCAAGAGTCCGGCAGTGCAGGCCGTCTTTCGTGTTTTGCAGAAGGTTGCCGAGTACAAGACCAACGTCTTGGTCACCGGAGAGAGCGGAACTGGGAAAGAGCTTGTCGCTCGGGCTCTGCACCGTTTGGGACCACGAGCGAACAAACCGTTCGTGGCTATCAATTGTGGGGCGATACCGGAGAACCTGCTGGAGTCCGAGCTTTTTGGGCACCGCAAGGGCGCCTTCACCGATGCCAGCAGAGACAAGAAAGGTTTGTTCGAGGAAGCCGACGGCGGAACGCTGTTTCTCGACGAGATCGGAGAGCTGCCTTTGAACCTTCAGGTGAAGCTGCTCCGGGTGCTACAGGAGGAAAGAATCCGACGGCTCGGTGACAATCGGGAAACCGCCATAGACGTTCGGGTTGTTGCCGCAACTGCCCGCGATCTGGCGACCGAGGTAGGCACGGGTCGTTTTCGCGAGGATCTCTACTATCGGCTCAATGTTCTCCCGATCGCCCTCCCTTCCCTGCGCGATCGGCGCGAAGACATACCGCTCCTCGTCGAACACTTCGTGAAGCGCTACTCGCAGAAGCACGCGCGAGCTGGCTTGCGAGTCGAGGGAGTGACGCCGGAGGCAATGGAGCTCCTGCTCCACTATGCCTGGCCAGGCAACGTCCGGGAGCTCGAGAACACCGTCGAGAGAGCAATGGTTCTTTGCGACGGGCCACGGGTCGATGCTAGCTTGCTGGAAGAACGGATACGTTGTGCCGAGGATCGCATTCGCTCCACTCTCGCGTCCGGCGAGCTCTCGATCAAGAAGACCGTGAGAGTAATCGAGGAAGAGTTGATTCGCCGAGCTCTCGAGCTCACCAGCGGCAATCGCACCAGCGCCGCCAAGATTCTCGAGATCAGTCACCGTGCGCTCCTATACAAGATCAAGGCATATGGGCTTGGCGGAACATAGCCATTTGAAATCAATTAGTTGAGAATCGGTGTGGCTTTTTTTGCAGAGATGGTGAGCTGGCGGTATCGTGTAGGACCAGGTCGTCAAAAGTAGGCGGAGAGACGCAATACATGCCCAAGAACTGCGTCGGATTGGACATCGGATCGAGCTCTGTCAAGGTCGTTCAAGCGAGCTCTGGCAAGAAGGGAGTGCTGCTTCAAGCGTTTGGGCTTGAACCGCTCCCGGCGCAGACGATCGTCGACGGAACAATCATGAACCAAAGCGCCGTGGTGGATTCCATCCGGACGTTGTGGGGGCGTTTGAAGCTCCGGCAAAAAAAGGTTGCCATCGCCATTGCCGGCCATTCGGTGATCATCAAGAAGATACTGGTTCCGCCGATGACCGCCGATGAGCTTGCCGAACAGATCCCCTGGGAGGCAGAGCATCACATCCCGTTTGCCAAGGACGACGTCGAGATCGACTACCACGTTATCAGCCAACAAAACGGCAGCGGTCAGATGGAGCTTCTTCTTGTCGCCGCCAAAAAAGAGGTGGTCCATGACTACGCAGCAGTCGCCCGCGAAGCCGGGCTCCTGCCCGAGGTCGTGGACGTCGCTGCTTTTACCGTGCAGAACGCTTTCGAGGTCAACTACGACACGGTGACCGGGGAAGCCATCGTTATCGTGAACATCGGTGCGGCGATCTCGAACATCAACATCATCAGGGACGGAGTTAGCGTCTTCACTCGTGACGTTACGATTGGAGGCAACGCGTTCACTGAGGAGATTCAGAAGCAGCTCAGCGTATCCAACGAGGAAGCCGAGGCGTACAAAGTCGGTGGATCGCTAGAAGAGCACGGTGTCGTTCCCCACGAGGTCGAGCGCGTGATCGAGGGAACCGCCGAGAATCTGGCTGGGGAGTATCAACGATCGCTCGATTTCTACTTGGCCACCAGCGCAGACGCCAACATCACCAAGATCTTTCTCGCCGGTGGCTCTGCCAAGGTCGGCGCTCTGCAGCGGGCTATCGAGAAGCGATCGCGCTTGCCGGTCGAGCTTCTCGACGCCTGGCGGCGAGTGCAGGTCGATCCCAAGCTCGATTCGCCACTCTTGCGCGCTCATTCGCCAGAGGCATTCGTTGGCCTCGGTCTGGCGCTGCGAGCTCCGGGAGACAAGCAATGATCCGGATCAACCTTCTCCCTCAGAAAAAGGCCAAGAGAGCGGACAGAGACAAGCATATGGTCATTGCCGCTGCCGGCAGTCTCGTGCTCCTTGGATTGGTGCTCTATTTGTTCGTTCACGCTCCGTTGGCAGAAGAGCTGGAGAAGGCAGAGGCGGCCAATGCTCGGCTCACTTCATCGATCCGCAAGCTCTCCGACGAGACCAAGGATTTCGACCTCATCACTCAGCAGTTCCAGGCGGCATCCAAGCAAGGCGAGGCGATTCGCAGCCTCAACGAGGCCCGAGTTGGTCCTGCCTGGATGCTCCGTGAGCTCTCCAACATCCTGACGAAAGATCACAAACCCACCATGACCGCGGAAATGGCGGAGCTGGTCAAGGCCGATCACAACCGTCAGTGGATCCAGGGATGGGATCCCAAGAGGGTCTGGATCGACAGCCTCGACGAAAAACAGGGAGAGTTCTCGATAAAGGGCGGAGCCCAATCCGACAGTGACATCACTCAATTCACCTTGCGGCTGATGGCGTCGGTGTTTTTCCCGGTCGTGGTTCCCGAAGGAGGATCGAAGGGCGTGCAGGATGGCAAGTCGATATTCACCTATACGATAAACGGAAAGGTGGCCTACTGACATGGCGCAGTCGTCGGCAGAGCAATTCGAGAAACTGTTGCGGGCGCCCACCAAGGTCAAGATCGCCTTGCTCGTCTTTTTGTACGGAGTCGTGGCGGGGGGCTACTATTTCTTCTTCTATTCCGATCTGTCCGAGCATCTGGAATCTCAGATTGGCCAACGCAGGAACCTGTCCGACCAGGAACGCAAGCTTACCGACCGCAAGAAGGAGTATTCGGAGCTACTCAGAAAAAAGCTCGAGCTCGAGGACGAGCTGCGCCGGAACGCGGTAATGCTGCCTGCTTCGTCGGAGCTGCCAGCGTTCTACAACCATCTCCAGACTCAGGCGGTGACCGCCAACGTCCGCATCACCAGCTTTACCCGGCTGGAAGAAGAAGACGTAGACGACTACGTCAAAGTTCCTGTCAAGATGGAGGTGGTTGGCGATTTCTATCAGCTCAACAACTATTTCAAGCTGCTATACGAAACACCCCGGATTATCACCATTCAAGAGCTCACCATTGGCACCCGCACCGTCGAAAATGAGGGCTACGCGCTGAAAGCTTCGTTCATCGCTGCTACCTTCCGCCAGCCCGATCAGGAAACCGGCGGCTCTGGCGCTGGCCCGCGTAAGACCGGAATGAGGGCGGGAACTGCCAGGAGGCTTGCCTTTCTTGGCGGCGCGCGAAACGACGGGAAGACAGTAGTATAGGAGGAACGTCCGTGATGCTTGCACTGTTTCCCCGACCCTTGGTGTCGATATCCTCCCGGCCTTTCGCGTACCGCGAAGAGTCTGGCTGCGGCGTGAGCCGCGCCATGGGTATGCTCGTCATGGCAGTGCCGGTTGTGCTGGCCATTGGCTGTGGCAACGATGCCGTGCCCAAGGCGCCTGCGCGAGAACGGGCGGCAGCTCCAGCGGTGCCGGGATCGGTCAGCAACGCCGGAACAGCGGCCAAGGCTTCGGTCTCCGTGCCGGCGATCACTGCTTTTGGCAAGGTGTCCGACGAATACCGGCGGATTCTTGCCAAGGGTGATTTCGTCGCCGATCCCACCGGCGACATCAACCGCAATCCGTTCCAGCCCTTCATAGCGATTGCTCGCAATGTTGGCCAAGTCGAAAGACAGTCTGCCGACGAATGCGCGAGGAATACGGTAGCCAGGGACGCTACTCTCCGCGACCTCCAACTCATGGGTATCGTTCTTCGAGGGACGAGAGGCTATGCTTTGTTCAAGGATCCACATGGCTATGGGCATATCGCTCACCGGGGAGACTGTTTGTCGAAAGACAAGGCGCGCCTGAAGGATATTGGCGTCGACCGGGTAATGCTCGAGACACGCGGGGAGGCGCCGCCCGGGGGCGTCGCGCCGCCACCTATCGAGGAAGTGGTACGGCTCCATCCCGAGGAGTTGGAGCTGGTTGGAGAGGAGATGGGACTGTCGATGACCAAACAATTGGCAGGAAAGGGAGCCGGGAGCGTGAGCGTCCAACCCGAGGCTGAAGCTCGAGGCGGAGCGATTCCTGGCGCTTCTGACCCGACGAAAAGGACGAAGTAGAGAGGAATGAGATGAGCGGGGCGGACATAGCCCAAACAAATGCTAGTGCCGACCACGCCGCGCGCAGTGGCGTCTGTTCGAGGAGCTCCAATATGGCCGTCTGTCAACGGTTACGCTCGTACGGGTCGTTTGTCGTGCTGGCGTTCGCTGCTGGTTTGGTCGGGTCGCCACCTGCGAGGGCAGGTAGCTCATTGCTCGTCCAAGACATCGAGCTAGCGGACGATGGTGCGTCCACCCTGGTTCGTCTTCGGTGTTCCGGGATGCCGTCTTTCACCGTGTATCGTCTGGAAAGACCGGATCGGATCGTCGTCGACTTGGCCAACGCCAAGCTCGCCGCAAGCGCGCCTGGCCGCGATGGTCCTAGCGTGGTCAACGGTTGGGTGGTCGGTCAGTTTGCCGCCCAGGAGATCGGTGAATCGGAGTCGACGTTTGCGCGGGTGATCGTCGGGCTTGCTCGTCCGGCGGCATATCGAGTCAACACCGTCGAGAACGAGGTGCTCTTGCTCGTGACGGCTCACGCTGCGCCGCCTGCCTCGGGCGCCGGGAATGGCGAGGAGTCTGCTCGTTTGCGGTCTGATCTGGAGCAAGCACGGCGGTCTGCCGAGGAAGCGCGGCTGGCGGCACGGCAGGCACAGACCGACCTCGATCATGCGCTGGCCGAGGCCAGGGAGGCAAGACGGTCTGCCGAGCAGGTCCAGGCGCAGGCCAGCAACCTCGAGGCAGAGGCGCGTAGGCGTGAAGCCGAGGCCAGGCAGCGCGAGGCCGAGGCGAGAAAGACCGAGGCCGATGCGAAACAGCGGGAGCTCGATGCGAAGCAACGCGAAGTGGAGGCCAGGCAGAGGGAGCTAGAAGCGAAGAAGCGCCAGGAAGAGACGCTCGAGCTCGAAGCGGAGTTGAAACAGCGGGAGCTCGACGCCAGGAAGGCCGAGAAGGAGGCTGCACAGCGCGAGGCCCAGGCTGAGCAGCGAGAAGCCGAAGCATTGCGCGAGAAAGCCCGAGCAGAGCGACAGCGGGCAGAGTCGAATCGGCAGAAGGTCGAGGTAGAGCGTCGTCTGGCCGAGGCAGCGAGACGCGAGGCGGAGGTTGCCCAGAAGAAGGCCGAAGCCGACCGCCAGCAAGCCGAAGTCGAGCGAAAGGCCGCGGAAGTGGCCAGGCAGGTCGCCGAAGCTGAGCGCGGTCGAGTCGCGGCAGTGGAGCTCGAGGCCCGCGCCAAGCAACTCGAGCAAACGGCAAGAAAGCGCGAGAAAGCAGCAGAGCAGCGCGAGAAAGCGGCAGCGAGTCGGGAATCGGAGTTGATGCAGCGAGAAGCCAGGGCAGGGAAACAAGAAGCCGATGTGCGGCAAAAACATGCCGACGTCGAGAGGAACAAGGCAGATGTCGAACGACAACTGGCCGAGGCTGCGCGCCGTGAAGCAGTATCCGTTCGGGAGAAGGCCGAGGCCGAGCGCCAGCGAGCCGAGATGGGACGCGAGCGAGCAGAGCTGGAGCAGCAGAAACTCGAGGCGCAGAAGCAGCGCATGAAGATCGACGAGCGGCTTGGCGAGGTGGAACGACGGACGAGGGAGGCTGAAAGGCTGTTCGGAGAGGCCGAGAACAGTAGAGAGATGGCTGGCAAGGAGCGAGCAGAGTCCGAGCGCAGCCTTGCCGAGGCCCAGCAGCAGCGCAAGGAAGCAGAGCAGGCAGCCGTCCTCGCTGCGAAACGACTGGCCGAGGCCGAGAACGGTTTGGCGAGCGCTCGTGCCAAGGCGCGCGCGGCAGCGGCGCCGCTGGCTCGCAGCGCCGTGGAGAAGGCGGAGAGGGGGGGGGAGCGGGGGGAGCAGAAACGACGCGAGGCAGAGGCTTTCTTGGCCCAAGCCGAGGAAAGACGTCGCCAGGCGGAAGAATCTGCCAAGACGGCCGACTCCAAGCGTAGAACGGCGGACGAGCAGGTTGCCGACGCTGACCGTCGTCGCCTGGCAGTCGAGGAGCAGGCCGCGGAGGCAGAGAGACGGCAGCGCGCGGCAGAAGCCGTGTTGGCAGGTATTGCGAAAGAGCGCCAGCAAGCAGAGCGTGCGCGCGATCGTGCTCTGCGCGAGCGAGAGTTGGCCGAGAAAGCGAGAGAGGAGGCGGTCGCTGCCCGACAGCGCGAAGAGGAGCTGGCTCGAGCAGTGGAGAAAAAGCGCCACGAGGAAGAGGAACGCGCCAGACTGGCGGCGGCGGCTCGCAGTCGAGAAGAGGCGGCGGCCAAGGTCGTCGAGGAGGCGCGAGCCCAGGCTGAGCAGCGGCGTCGCGAGGCCGAGAAAGCGCTTGCCATGGCGAGTGAATCCAGCAGGCTCGCAGCCAGAGCCAGAGACGAGGCCGAGAAACGAAGAGAGGCGGCCGAAAAAGCTGCCACAGCAGTAGACAACCTGGCGGAGAAAGGTGCGACCACTGCCACAATCGAGCAGGCACGCGCCAGATTGGCGCGGCAAAACGAGCAGCTTCAGGAGGCCCAGGCTGTGGTCGAGAAGCGGCGCCAGGAGCTTTTGGCCGAGGAAGAACAGGCTAAACACTTGATGGCTGAGCGCGATCGGGCCTCCTCGCTGGCGAAAACAGCGCAGAATGAGCTCGCGCAGGCCAGGGACGAACGTCGCGTCGAGGAGCGTCGCATCAAGTCTGCCGCCGTCGAGCGGGTGGTTGAGGAAAGAGCGCTGGAGCAGGCTCGCCGAGTCCGGCAGAGGGAGGAAGCTCGCGTGGCGAAGCTGGATCGCGGGGCAGAGGGTGGCGGAACGGCGATCACGACGTCGGTGGACGAAACCACCCAGCGGAAGGCCAAGACGACGGAGGAACGGAAGGCGGCAGGGAATCAGGTCGCCATGTCGGCCTCTTCACGGGCCGAGGTGCGAGACGTTGACTACCGGGAGGGGGTGAGCAGTGGCAGAGTGATTATTCGGTTGAGCAACGGAGCGGCAAAACCCCGGTTGCTGGCCGAATCGAGACGGCAGGCGATCCTCGAGATCCCGAACACCACGATTCCGCCAGCTCTCGAGCGTTCGCTCGACACCGGCGAGCTCGAAGGCCCAGTTGCCGCGGTGTCTTCGTTCCGCGATCCGAGCCGACCCGAGAACGTGCGGGTAGTCGTTGACCTGGCCAAACCGGCGACCTCGAAGCTCGTCCGTGCCGGTGACTCGTGGAATTGGGACTTTGTTCCCGTCGAGAGGACCGCGGCCAAGAAGCCACGTGCTTCGGCATCGGCGCCAGGAGCCCAGCTCGACGATCAGTATCCCGTTCCCGCCGCCAGCACCCTCGCTGCGACGACCCCGATTACCGCTCAGACTGTCGCCCAGGACAGGCGGAAAGTCTACCGTGGACGAAGAATCGACCTGGATTTCAAGGATGTCGACATCCACAATCTTCTCCGTCTCTTCTCCGACGTCGGCGGGCTCAACATCATCGTGCCGGACGACATTCGAGCATCGGTGACCGTGCGTTTGCGCAATGTGCCGTGGGATCAGGCAATGGAGGTCATTCTGGCTTCCAAGGGGTTGTGGTACCGGCGAGAAGGAAACCTGGTCCGCGTTGCTCCGCGCCAACAGCTCGATGCCGAAGACCAGGCAGAGGCGGAGCGAGCCATGGCTCGAGTTCAGATGGAGCCCCCTGCTCCGGAGGTCTTCACTCTGAACTATGCAGACGCCAACGACATGTCCAAGCAAGTGAAACCCCTGCTGTCACCTCGAGGGCAATTGGAGGTCGACAACCGCACCAACAGCGTGATTGTGACCGACTTGCGAGCGAACCGGGAGCTGATCATCAGCCTTATGCGCAGCCTCGACACTCAGACGCCACAGATCCAGATCGAGGCGCGGATCGTGGAGGCACGGACAACGTGGGTGCGCCAGATTGGTGTCCAGTGGGGATTTGGAACGTCGTTTTCAGCGGCGACCGGCAATCCGACTGGTCTGATCTTCCCGTCGTCGGCCACGATTGCCGGCGGAGCCAGCGATCCGTCCCAGCCGACCGCGGGCTTGTCGACGGCCAGCCCCAACTTCGCCGTGAACATGCCGGCCGCGGCGGGTCTTGGCAAGGGCGGTGCAGTTGGATTCACCTTCGGATCGCTCAACAGCAACTTCAACGTGGCGCTGCGGCTCAGTGCCGCCGAGGACTCGGGCACAGTGCGAATCGTGTCCGCGCCGAAAGTCACTGTCCTCAACAACTCGGTTGCCAGCATCAATCAGGGTATCTCGATCCCGGTCTCGGTGGTGTCGGCGTCGGGTGTCATGACCACGTTCGTCAACGCCGATCTGAAGCTCGAGGCCAAGCCTCAAGTGTCCCAGCGCGATTGTTCGATCGTGATGGATGTCTCGGTCACCAAGAACGAGGCCGATTTTGTCAATACCGGCGCCCAAGGCGATCCCACGATTCTGCGCAAGGAAGCCAAGACAACGCTTCTCGTCGGCGACGGAGAGACCTCGGT
>JAZDLZ010000870.1:0-3528 GCA_043801535.1 Pseudomonadota bacterium | reverse complement strand
GAGCCATCTGCCTTGCCGCCTGGAAACGGCACATGACTAGCTCTGTCCCGTCTGGACGCAGCTCGACCGTCTGGACATAGTCGATTGCGCCTGGCCGGCGTGCTCGGATTTCGTAGCTTCCGGGCGCCAATCCCTCGATCTTGAGGTGATCGCCACCAGCGAGGCTTCCTCGCCTGGCGCCGTCGATCCAGATCTCTGCCGCTTCGGTGTCGGTCGCAGCCACGAGGATCGTACCAGCAGGGAGAGGTCTCGTCGCGCCGCCGTCGAGTCGCAGTCGATAGTAGCCGAATGCCACCACTCCGAGCACGAGGAGAACCAAGCCTATTGCCGCAGCCACGGTTGGCACTGAGCGATACCATTTCTTGCGAGGAGGTTCTTCCTTGTCTTCCTGCCGTGATGGTAGCGGTGCCACCGACAAGCCCGGCGTGGATCCGAGCGGCGCCATGCCTGGTCCGGGCGCGGCCGGAGGTGGACCAACCATTCGTACCGACCGCACTGCCGAGGAAGCATCGACCAAAGGCGAGGCTGGCTGTGCAGAGTATGTTGGCGACGGTTCCTCGATCGCGCCGACGCTTCGCACCGGTCCTGTCGCTCTTCCCGGAGCCCGGACTGTCATTGGCTCGCTGGTGATCTCGCTCGGACCAGCAGCGCCTGCCACGATGTCGGCAGGGAAGAGCACGTCGCGAGCCTCGTTCCTGTTGCTCTCCCCGCCGCCGAAAGCGGGATTCTTGCCTTGATCTTGACTGGCGGCAGCTCTTCCGTCGGGAGAGACGAGATCGCCGAGCAGCCGAGAGCTGATCGACACGTCATCGATCAACGTCTCGTCGTCCTGGTCGTCGAAAGCGTGCTCCAGGCTGCCATCTATCAAGTCGTCATCATGCTCGCCCCCGCCCCCCCCCCCACCACCACCACCACTCCCGCCCCTCCCTCTGCTGCCAGCCCTCGCTCCGCCGCTCCCGATCCCTTCCGCACTGGCGCTGCCGCCTTCGCCACCATCCTGGGCGGCGCTCAAGACTCCCGCCAGACGACCAGCCTTTGCTCCTGCTCGCAATCGCTGTCTGAGACGACCGTCCTGCTGTGACTCATGGAGCTCGCCGTCGGCCTGTTCGCCATCGCCAATTGCGCCACGGTCGAGCTGTTCGTCGCTGGCCTGACTGAGAGCCGCCTCCTCCCAGCGAATCATCTTGTACTTCTCGAGCACCTGGCGCTCTCGCTCCAGCTCCGCGGCAAACACCTCTCTCATCCAATAGGAAAGCCTCTTGGCATTGAATGACGGGTCGGTCGTCTTGAGGAAGGTGAGCAAGTCTTCCTGCATTTCGCCGGCCCACTGGTATCGCTCCTCCACGTCGCGGGCCAGCGCTCGAAGAATCACCGATTCCAGTGCCGGAGGAACGTTGTCGGCGAGAAACGAAGGCGGTTGGATGTCGGCATTGCGCACCTTCTCCAGAGCGAGGAAGTCGCACTCCCCGGAAAACAATCGCTCGGCCGTAACCATCTCGTAGAGAATCGTTCCAACTGCAAACAAATCGGATCGTCTGTCGATTGGCAGGCCCCGCACTTGCTCCGGGGACATGTAGCCGAATTTTCCCTTGAGCACACCGGCCTTGGTCTTGGACGAACGGGTGGCAGCCTTGGCAATGCCGAAATCGATCAGCTTGACCTCACCCTCGTAGCTCACCAGCACGTTCTGCGGGGAGACATCGCGATGGATGATGTTCAGCGGTCGTCCCCACTGGTCCTTCTTCCGGTGCGCGAAATCGAGCCCGGCGCAGACATTGGCGGCAATCGCCGCTGCCATCACCGGATTCAGTCTCTGCCCCAGACGCTTCAAGCGGTTGTATATCTGGAGGACGTCCTTCCCCCAGACGAATTCCATGGCGATGAAGTAGGACTCACCTACTTTGCCGAGCTCGATGATCTGGCAGATATTGGCGTGCGTAAGCTGTCCGGCGATCTTCGCCTCGTCGATAAACATCTGGATGAAGTCGCCATCCTCTGCTATCGAAGGCAGAATTCGCTTTACTGCGACGATCTTCTCAAAGCCTTCGGCTCCGAAGCTCTTGGCCCTGAATACCTCAGCCATTCCACCAACGCTAATGCGCTCGAGCAGCAGATACCTGCCGAACGGAATGGGCTGACGCACAACGCATATAGCCTATCCAAGCCGCGGGGAGAACGCAATGCGGAACAAGCGCTTACCCATCTCGGAATTCTGGACTCCGAAAATCCAGGACAGCACGTACCAGTAGCTAACCTGCACTGCCAGTGGCAGAATCGACCAATGGCAGGCGCTACTCATTGGCTCACCTGGGATACCAAGAGTGTGCCATTGTTCGACCTGCCGGTCTGCTATCCCTGAGCTAATCGAACAATGCCAGTCTCGTTGGAGACGACGGATGCGAAACGTACTGTACGTTGACGATGAACCAGCACTCTGCAAGGCATTCGAGCGTGCTCTGCGCGCGCCAGAGTACCAGATCGTCACGACCACTAGCGCCCCCGAGGCCCTGAGTCTCATCGATGGCGGCCTGTTCGACGTAGTTGCGACCGACTACCGGATGCCAGGAATCGATGGATTGGATCTGCTCCGGCTGGTTCGTGAGCGCTCCCCAGGTACTGCCCGGCTACTCATCAGTGGTCAGGGCGAAGACGATGTCGAACCGACCGCAATCCGCGACGCGGGGGTCGACTACATCGTTACCAAACCGTGGTCCCTGGACGAGCTCAGAAAGATCGTGCGCGATGCTGCTGAACGGGCCTTCCTCCAGCGCGAAAACCAGAAGCTCAGGACCGCGTTGACCCAGCAAGAGCGCAAGATCATAGAAGTTCTGGAGAAAGCTCTCGTCCTGCGCTTCCCAGCGCGGCGCGCTCACGCCCAACGAACGGCGCGAATTGCCCGAACGCTCGGCGAGTCCCTCGGCCTCGATTCAAGTGACATTTCTTCGCTCGAACGTGCCGCGCTCCTCCACGAGCTCGGCGCGTTGGTCGTGCCCATCTTCGTTGACCCGAGTACCGCCACTCATGCCAAGGCGGGATCTCCGTCTCGAGCGGCAGCGGCCGGGGTTGAGGTCCAAGTGGAGGATGAAGCGGAAGCGGAAACAGAAGCTGGCACCGGCACCGATACCGACAAAGGTCTCGGCACGGCCCAGGGAAAGTGCCTCGAGCACGGCGCCAGTCTGCTCGAGGGCTTTGCCGAGCTCGAGAGTGCCAAGCTTGCCATGCTACAGCAAGGAGAGCGTTGGGATGGCACCGGATTCCCTGCCCACCTTGCCGGCGAAAGAATCTGCCTCGGCGCGCGAATCCTGGCCGTCGCCCACGCCTACGACTTGTTGCGCAGCGACGCCGCTGGCAAAGAGATTCGTCCCCACATCGCTGTCGTCGCGGAGCTCGACCGCGATGCTGGCAGGCTATTCGACCCGGCCGTCCTGGCTGCGCTGGCAAAAATGCCCGATTGCTAGGAGTCGTCGCAAAATAACGGGTGTGTCCCGATCGGTCAACGGGCTAGCCGTTCTCGGTCCCCTGTCCCTT
>JAZDLZ010000333.1:0-3171 GCA_043801535.1 Pseudomonadota bacterium | reverse complement strand
TGCGGAGCCCGGGCCGGTCTCCTCGCGAGCCGCTTTTGACGCAACGGCCGGCGCGCATTTGCCTGCCGGGTGCCCCGCCACGCGCCCGGATCGGCCAGGCACCCCCGCATGTTGAAGCCTTTTCGGCGATGGTCTAGCTAGGACTAGGACTTAGACTAGGACTAGGACCTCGAACCGAGCTGATGGATTTTCAACAGGTTCGTCGGAACACCAGCTCCCAGCGGCACGCCCATGGTGATGACGACCAGCTCCCCGGAGCGAGCCAGACCACGAAGGAGGAGCTCGTATTCAATGCGGCCGATCATCTCCTCGGTGGTTGTGGAGGGGGCAATGAGCAAAGGAACCACCCCCCAATACAACGCCAACCGGCGGCAGATCACCTCGTTGGTGGTGAATGCCACGATTCCTGCTTCGGGCCGGTAGTCGCTGATTAGCCGCGCCGCTCCCCCTGATACGCTGAACAGGGCAATGATTCCTATACCCATCTGCCGCGCTGCAATCACCGCAGCGTGGGCGATCGCATTGGTCGGATGAGGGAGATCGAGCTGCTGCGATGCCAGATGATTGCGAAAGAACGCCGACTGCTCGATTTCCTCGATGATTCGCGCCATGGTCTGCACTGCCTCGATCGGATAGCGGCCCACCGCAGTCTCGCCGGACAACATGAGGGCGTCCGAACCGTCGAGCACTGCATTGGCTACGTCCGACGATTCGGCGCGGGTCGGACGCGGGTTCTCCATCATGCTTTCGAGCATCTGCGTTGCAGTGATCACCACCTTTCCTCGGGCATTGGTGCAGGTTATGGCGTGCTTCTGGACAAGCGGCACCTTCTCTGGACCTAGCTCGACTCCGAGATCCCCGCGAGCAATCATCACTCCGTCGGCGGCGTCCACGAGTTCCGGCAGTCGGCTCACTGCCTCGGGCCGCTCGATCTTGGCGATGACTGGCACGCGATCGCTCCCGCAACGCGCCAGCCGGATTGCCTCTCGGACATCCTCCGGGCTACGCACGAACGAGATCGCGATGTAGTCGACCCCCGCTTGAATGCCGAATGCCAGGTCGGCTCGGTCTTTCTCGGTCAAGGCCGGCGCCGACACGCTGACTCCAGGCAGATTGATACCCTTCTTGTTCTTGAGGACTCCACCCACGACGACCTGAGTCTTGACGTTCTCTCCGCTTGCTTCCTTGACCTCCAGTTGCAGATAGCCATCGTCGAGGAAAATCTTGTCACCAGGCCGTACGTCCTTTGGCAGGTCCCGGTAGCTCGTCGAGACTACGTGGCGATCTCCGACGACCTCGCGGGTAGTAATCGTGAACGGCGAGCCCGGAGCAAGCTCGGCATAGCCGTCGCGAAATGTTCCCACGCGGATCTTCGGACCCTGCAGATCCTGCAAGACTGCCACTGGACGCCCGCGCTTCCTGGCTTCACCACGGACGATATCGAGCATCCGCTGGTGAACCTCGTAGCTGCCGTGCGAAAAATTCAACCGCGCCACGTCCATGCCAGCATCGATCAGGGCACCAACAGCTTCGGCAGTGGCGGTCGCCGGTCCAAGCGTACAGACAATCTTCGTTCGTCTCATCGAAGCAACGCTAGCCTAGCACGGCCAGCGCCGCAACCAACGCCGAGCACCCTGGGCCGGCTACCGTGGGCTACCAGCGGCTACCGTGGGCATCTTGACACATCGTCCAGAGCGTGGGACGGTGAAGTCCTCTTTGCCGCCGCTTCCTTTTTCGCGCTACCACTGTCTCGCATTCCAACCAGAGCTGCTGACCGAGTCGAGGTGTAGCCCGGCGAGAGTGGTAGCAGTGGAAAGGTGGAATGCCAGTGCGCTATTCTTGGCAGGAGCAGTCCTGACTGCTGCTAGCCTGTCCTGTTCTGGGCAATCGCGACCCAAGACCGGCATCATGCCCGTTGCTCAGCCAGAACGACCGTCGGTGAACTGCAGTACCGGGAGGTACCAACCCTTGCGTGCCACGCTCCAGAACGGATTCAAGGTCTTCCTCTACGAAAACCACACTTCTCCAGTTGTTGCGTTCCAGGCATGGATTGGCGTCGGGTCAACCGACGAAGAACCAGGCGAGGAAGGAATCGCTCACGTGCTCGAGCACATGCTGTTCAAGGGCACCGAGCGCCGCCAAGTCGGACAGATTGCCCAGGAGATCGAGAATGCCGGAGGAGACATAAACGCCTGGACGTCATACGACCAGACTGTCTATCACCTGGTGCTCGCCTCGCGGTTTTTCGACACTGGGCTCGATATCCTGTCCGACGCTGTCCAGAATCCATCCCTCGACGCAGGCGAGCTCGAACGGGAGCTCAGAGTGGTGAGCGAGGAGATCAAGCAGGGAGAGGACATTCCAAGCAGGGTCCTCACGCAAGGACTGTTCACTACCGCCTACGCAACCCATCCCTACCGGCGCCCCGTAATCGGCTATCAGCGCACGGTCGAGAAGATGACCAGGCAGAAGCTGCTGGCCTTCCACCGTCTCTGGTATGTGCCAGGCAACACCACCTTGGTGGTCGTCGGCGATTTCGACAGCAAGGCTGCGCTGGAGAAGATCGAGCGTGCCTGGGCGAGCAAAGGACGGGCTGGCTCGCTTCGTCGCCGGCCGCGCTCCGAGGAGCCGCAGCGACGGATGAAAGTGACCGTCTTCTCGCGCAAGGTTCACGAGACTCAGATCGCGCTCGCTTTTCACGTTCCCGGGGTGCGCCACGTCGATACTGCGGCAATCGACGCAGCTGCCGTAATCCTCGGCCAAGGTGAATCGTCGCGGCTCAACTTGCTCGTCAAACGCGAAAAAGAGCTCGCCACCGAGGTCTACGCCTACTCGTACACTCCGAACGATTCGGGGCTCCTGGTGATTGGCGCTTCGTTGCCGGCAGGCGATCCGGAGAGCACCTTGCGGGCAGTGCTACGACAGGTGTTTCGTCTCACTCAAGAGGAAGTCTCGCCCGAAGAGCTAGCGAAAGCCCAGGTCATCATCGAATCCGACGCCGTCTATCAGAAAGAAACTGTCCAAGGAATGGCCCGCAAACTGGGATTCTTCGAGACGGTGGCCGGAGGTATCGAATACGAAGAGGAATACAACCGCCTGGTGAAGGACCTTTCGCCCAAGACAATCAAGGACACGCTATAGCGCCATCTCGACCTCGGCAACCTGACGGTG
>JAZDLZ010000763.1:0-5718 GCA_043801535.1 Pseudomonadota bacterium | reverse complement strand
GTCGGGTCGGCAGGCGAAAAGAGCGCGCCGAGAGCCGAGCTGTTGTTCGATACTCCTGCTTCGCGAGCGGCAACGAGCGAGGTGAGCTCGACTCCAGCAATCGGCGTGGGGGTCCTGGCTGCTCGCTGTCGCGTGCCTCCTGTCTTGGCATTGATCAGTCCAGTCTTCTCCAGCGCGGCCACCAGCCCGACAGTGCGGCGGGTCAGCGCGGCGCTGTCCCGTGCCGGTTGCTCCTTCGACGGCACTCCGGACGACAAGTCATCCACTACCGGCTCAAGGCCAAAGTCCTCCAGCAAGTCGACCTTCTCGGTACCCCGACTGCGGCTGGCCAGCCATTCTTCCTTGTGTGTCTCCAGGCTATCCGGGATAGCCGATCGCCATTCCGCGGCAGGTCCGCAGGCTAGAGTCAGCCGATCGGCGAGCTCGGAGTTGCTGATGAGCAGCCCGTTGGCTTGTGCAACGAGAAGCAGTGATCGACGCAGATCGTGCGCCGATTGAAAGCGCTCTTCGGGGTCCAGGCGGAGCGCCTTTAGAATGACATCGTCGAGCTCCGGAGGGACGTCTGCACGTTTCTTGCTGAGCCATGGCACTGGGTGACGATAGATGTCGTCGGCGCTGGCAGTGATCGTGGTTGCCACGAAGAGCCGTTCGCCGCTGAGGATTTCGTGCAGGCACACCGCAGCCGCGAAGATGTCAGTTCGCGCATCCACCGGCCCGCCTCTGGCCTGCTCCGGGGACATGTAGCCCAGCTTGCCTTTCACCCGGAAGAACACTGACCCGCTGGTCGTCGCTTTGGCGATTCCGAAATCGGTGAGCTTTACCGATCCGCGGTCGCTGAGCAGAATATTCGACGGTGACACGTCACGGTGGATCAGTCCAAGCGGTCTTCCCGCGGTGTCTTTTCGGGAATGGGCGTGAGCCAGTGCTTCCAGGATTTCCGCGATGATCAGCACGGCGGCAGCCACGGGGATCTGCCTGCCGCGAAGCTTGGCGCGCCGCAGCAGGGTGCGCAGATCGCCGCCGGGTACGTACTCCATGACGATGAAGTAGCTCTCACCGGAGCCGACAAGATCGAGGGTTCTGACGATGTTCGGATGATCGAGCGCGGCCGAGATGCGCGCCTCGCGCAGGAACATGTCGACGAACGTCGGGTCAGCGGTGTGCTCGGGCAGTAGCTGCTTCAGGACGACGAATTGATCTTGCGGTCCTGGGCCTCCCAGGCGTCTTCCCAAAAAAATCGCGCCCATCCCGCCCTCGGCCACGAGATCGAGCACGACATAGCGACCGGCCGATCCTATTGTGTCTGTGTCATGACGTCCTGTCATATTCCGGGCGAAGTCCAAGGCAGTGCAAGGTGAATAGTGCATAGTCAGCAGCGAAAAGTCAGCAGAGTGTAACATTCTCCCCCATGGCGGCCTCTGGCAAGTATCCGTTCGAATCCGTGCTGAGAGCACGCTGCCAGCAGGAAGAGGAGCTGGCCCGGCAGCTAGCCACTGCAGAGACCAACACCGCAAGAGCCGAGGGAGTGCTGGTGGCAGCCCGAGCGCGGGCGCACGAGCTTCTGGCGCGTCGCCAGAAGCTGGCCCGGTCGCTGGTCGAGCTTGCGGAAGAAGGGAACGCCAAGGTTGGTGCTCTGGCGCAGCGTCACTCGTTCATCGAGCGGCTGCAGCAGGAAGAGATCGCCGCTCACGGCGCCATTGTCGAGGCTCAGCGGTCCAAAGAGAGAGCCGAGAAGGACGAGGCGGCGGTTCGGGGCGCTCTCGTTCGCGCAGCCCAGAATCGCGAGTCGATTGCCCGTGACAAAGCGCGCTGGCAGCGCGAGCAACAACGACGGGTAGAAAGGTTTGCCGAGGCTGCGGCCGACGACAGCAATGCCAACCGTAGCAGCAGGTGAGGGGAGGGCATCTCGAATGCTTGATGCTTGATCCTGCAGGTAGACCAGCTACGCTCATAGCGATGAATCGCTCCTCTGCTGTGAGAACAGCCGCCTGCACGTACTCGTGCTCGTGCTCGAACGGACAGGGCGGAGGTCGGTTTTCGTGTCCGAAGGTGCGCCGTAGGCGCTGGGGGTCTGTTGTTCTTTCGTCCGCAGTGGCGGTCGGGCTGGCATCGCTGGTTTCATGGTCTTGCTCGCCACGCGAGGACTCGCGCTGCGAGCAGGTTTGCCGGCGTGAGGCTTGGTGCGCGAAGCAGTTGCGGATCCAAAATAACTATTCAGAGTGTGTGGAGAGCTGCACGATGCTCGATCGCGGTGCGGCCAAGGAGGTCGTCAGTAGACATATCGCTTGCGTCGGAGAGAGCACAGAATGCCATGCGGTCTTGGAGTGCGACTGAGTCGCGCGGTCCACTGCCGACAGCCACACGGCGTCGGCCTAGTGGTTGTCATCGTTACGCTGTTTGTGCTCGCTGGTGCGGTGGCCATTGGCATCGGCATTGGTCTTGGCAAACGCGCTGGCCTTGGCTCTGGCCTGAGAACCAACGGCGTTGCCACGGGTTCCTCCGAACGACAATTGCCCCTCGGCAAGCCGAGAGCGCCGGTGAGCCTGGATATCCAGTCCCGCCATATCGGCGAGAACGAATACGAGATCATCGTCTTGGCGACCACGAAGGCAGATATGGCGTCGCTTACCTTGGGAGTTGAGCCCCCGGATGGTTCCGAGGCAAGGCTGCAGTGCGCCGGAATCGACCAGTCGGCCGGCACGGCCGGCACGGAAGGCACGGAAGGCACGGAAGGCAGCGAGATGGCAGCAAGACAGCGCTGCGCTTGCGATTCGTCGTCCGACTCCGATGCGGCAAGAGAGCACAGTGGCACCGAGTGGTCGTCCGATTTCGAGATCGCAGAGGCGTGCGGAGATCTGGACCAGAATGTCTCTGGCGCCGCGAGGGGGTCTGGGGTGGTGTCTTGGACCGGTTCGAACATGGCTGCTCGCTTGCACGCACCCGTTCGGGCGCGGTTTGGTTTCCTGCCTGCGCGATCGGTGCGTCGCCTGCGGGCGATCGTCGTAGCTCGTTCGTCGCCGGGTGCTATCGTCGGCAGCGCCGAGGTTGTTGGGCTCGACGGAGCGCGACGCACCGCCGCAGTGGTGACCTACGCCGGCGAGTCTCTCGGGCTTGCGCCGGCAGCGGCACAGCCTCGTCGAGTGGTCGTTCTTCCGTCGGGAGAGCGGATCGGGGCTGTGGAGGTGGGCCGGTGAAAGGGCTGGGATCTGGAACGTTGATGCTGATCGTCTCCGGGTGCGCAATGGATGCGGCGGTGCCAATGGCTCCGCGGGAGGATTCCAGTCGGGGGGATCGTTGCGTCAATGCTTCGGTTCTCGAAGACCACAGCGGCAATCTGGTGCAGTTCGTCGACTGCGGCACCGATGGCCGCCTCTGCGGTCCGAGCCCTGCTGCGCCATCGGTGGGGGCGTGCGTGGGGAGTGGCGATGAGTGTGGCAGCATCGACGAGACCGGGGCCTGCAGCGGCACTGTGCTTGCCATTTGTCTGGAAGAGACGATCCTGGCAGTTGTCGATTGCGCCGCGCTGGGTGGAGTCTGCGTCTATGACGAAGGCTCTGCTGCCTACCGGTGCGCTACCACGTGCTCGCTTGCCCAGATCTCTGCCGAGGGTGTCTGCATCGATTCCATCACCTTGGCACGCTGTGAGCTCTCCGCCGGCGTCTATCGTATCGTCCAGCAGCAGTGCCCGGATGGATCCACCTGCAGGATCCTGCCCGAGACCGGGGCTGCCGCCTGTCTGGCCTCTGAGCCGTGCGACAATGTCGGACCACAGGGTCTCTGTCGAGGAAACCAGCTGGTTCGCTGTCGAAGCATGATTGCGGTCACCACGGACTGCGCTGTCGAAGAAAAAGTCTGTGGCTACGGCGGAGACCGCAATGGCTACGTCTGTCTCGAGCCGGCCGACTCAGGGAGGTTCCAAATCCACGGTACCGTCTTCTACGAGGACAGACCGCCGGAGAAGGAGGGGCTCGGTCCGACGGAGCTTGCCTTGGTTCGCGGAGCTTCGGTCGCGATCGTTGCGGAGAGCGGCGAGGTGTTGGCGGTCGCCGTCACCGCCGACGACGGCACCTACTCGCTACGCTTCGATGCTCCCGACGGGACGCTCGTCAGTGTGCTCGCTGCCACCACCAGTACAGTGAGCGTCCGTCCGGTCCGCGTTCTGCGGCCAGACGGCCTGGTCCACGGCATCGTGTCGTCGTCGTTCGTTGCTGGTGATGCCAGCGCCAAGGATCTGATCGCGACCGAGTCATCGGGAACGGCTCCCGCCTTCAACATCTTCGCCGTGCTGATTGGCGGCCTAGACTACCTCCGTTCTACCCTCGACTTTCGAGCGATTGCCCCACTGTATGCAGTCTGGGCACCGGGAAGTAGTCAGGGCACCTACTACCAGGAGGACGGTGACCGGCGAGGCATCTTTCTGCTCGGTGAGCTCGCCGACAACGACGGCCACGACGACAGTGTCATCGCCCACGAGCTAGGGCATTACTTCGAGTACACCTACGGAGAAACCGATTCGCCCGGCGGCGAGCACGACGGGTCACCTACCACACCGACCCTGGCCTGGTCGGAGGGCTTCGCCACCTTTTTCAGCTGCGCCATCCTCGACAGTCCTTGGTACTACGACAGCAACGCTGCCGGTGGCTGGTATCTCGATCTCGAGAGCACTGTCACCGCCGCCGATCCCAACTCGTTTGCCGAGCAATACGTCAGCGAAGACATGGTTTCCGAGATCCTTTGGGACGTGAGCGACGCGCCAGCCAACGACGGCGTGGACGACGACGATCTCATGACAGCTGGCATCGCGTCCGTGCTCCAAGTGGAGGTTACCTATTTCCACGTCGAGCAGCTCCTCGATCGCGGGGTAGACGGCGAGGATCTCGTCGACTGGCTCGACGGGTGGTTTGTCCAAAATGGGCTCGAGAGCTGCAGCGCGCTCCGAGAGATCGTCACCGAGCAGCGCCTGTTCCCCTATGACTACGACGGTCCGGCAGGCTCGTGCCCGCCGTGAGCTGGTCGTTCCGCGCGGCGGAGCCGCGCTGCGCTCGTTGTTGCTATCGCCGTTTTGGGGCGTCTCGAGGTAAGTATTCCTCGAGGCGAGCCCAGCGCCAGGTACGCCGGGCCTCGGGTGGAAGGCAGCGATAGCGCTCGATATAGCTGCGGAGGAACCGAAGAGTCTGTTCGTTCGCGTAACCTCCGCCGCTGATTGCGCCGAATTCCGCCCGGTAGCCCTGGGTAATGCCAGCAAAAACATCGTCCCGTCGCACCTTGGCGATCACCGACGCTGCTGCCACTGCCACGTGGACCGCCTCGCCACGGTCGCAGGCACGCAAGTTGGGGTAACGGTCGCGCAATGGACTGAATAGTCTCTCGCCGTCCGCGACGATGCGATCGGCAGTGGCAGAGCGTTCGATGATGTCGCTGGCCACCTCGCGCTCGAGCACGTTCAGCTCGTGACGGTGGACCCGTCGATCGATTTCCTGTGGCTCGATCACTATTACGACGATCGACTCCGCCATCTCCGTAATCCGTCGAGCCAGCTCGCTGCGTCTACTGTGAGCGGCATCTCCAGATCCGAACGCCTTGGAATCGAGCACCCCGGCGCGGGTCAATGCCGCCGCCCTGCTCGAGCAAACGCACACCCCGGCCATGACGAGAGGTCCGAGGATTGGTCCACGGCCGGCTTCGTCAATGCCCAGGGTAAGTCGGCTGGTCGAAATT